>JAQGJY010000181.1 GCA_028290325.1 Tardiphaga sp. | reverse complement strand
CGCCGTCACACCGCCGCCATCAGCTCCGGCGCGACGGGACGGAAGTTGGCGAAATCCCATCCTCGTCCGGGGGCGGCGTCAAGTAGCTGCTTGGTATAGGCCTGTTGCGGATTTGTCAGGACTTGCGCCGCCGGGCCTTGTTCGACGATGCGGCCTTGCTGCATCACCGCGACATCGTCGCAGATCTGCGCGGCGACGCGCAGATCGTGCGTGATGAACAGCAGCGCGACGCCGAGGCGCTGCTGGATGCTGTCGAGCAATTCCAGCACCTGCGCCTGCACCGAGACGTCGAGCGCGGAGACCGCTTCGTCGGCGACGAGCACGTCGGGATCGAGCGCGAGCGCCCGGGCGATGGCGATGCGCTGGCGCTGGCCGCCGGAAAATTGGTGCGGATAGCGCGCGACGGCATCGGCGGGCAGGTCGACCAGTTCGAGCAGCTCACGCGCCTTGGCGATCGCCTGCTTGTGCGGCATGCCGTAATTGATCGGGCCTTCCGCGATGCTCTCACCAACGGTGACGCGCGGATTGAGCGAGCGATACGGATCCTGAAAGATCATCTGCATGCGCTTGCGATGCGGCTGCAGCGCCGCGCGCGACAGCGACGAAATCTCGCGGCCGACCAGTCGCACGCCGCCCGAGGTCGGATCGATCAGCCGCACGATGCAGCGCGCCACGGTGGATTTGCCAGAGCCGCTTTCGCCGACGATGCCGAGCGTGCGGCCCTTGCGAAGCGTCAGCGTGACATCCTGTGCGGCGGCGACTTCACGGACGCTGCCGAAGAACGAGCGCTCGCGATAGACTTTGCCGAGATCGTTGGTTTCCAGCACGACCGGGATCGTGCCTTGTTGCGGCCGCGCGGCGCGCGGCACGAGGCTCGGCACGGCCGACAACAGATTGCGCGTATAGTCCATCGTCGGGTGACGCAGGATTGCGTCGAGCGATCCGGTCTCGACCAGACGGCCGCGCCGCATCACCGCGACGCGGTCGGCGATATCCGAGACCACGCCCATGTCGTGGGTGATGAATAAAACCGCCGTGCCGTGATCTTTCTGCAGATCGCGGATCAGCGTCAGGATCTGCTTCTGCGTGGTGACGTCGAGCGCGGTGGTGGGCTCGTCCGCGATCAGCAGTTTCGGTTCGAGCACCAGCGCCATCGCGATCATGATGCGCTGGCGCTGGCCGCCGGAGAGGCGATGCGGATATGATTTGAAGATACGTTCGACGTCGGGCAGGCGGACCTGCTCCATCATCGCCAGGATTTTCGCGCGGCGCGCTTTGGCGTCGAGATCGGTGTGGACGCGCAGCACCTCGTCGATCTGGCCGCCGACCGGGACGACGGGATTGAGCGCCGTCATCGGCTCCTGAAAGATCATGGCCATCGTGGTGGCGCGCAGTTGCCGCAAACGCCGATCGCTGGCCTCCAGCACGTTCTCGCCGACCAGCTTGATGCTGCCGGATGTCGCCTTCAGCGCGCCCTTCTGCAGCAAACCCATGGTGGCGAGCGAGGTGACGGACTTGCCGGAGCCGCTTTCGCCGACGACGCAGAGCGTCTCGCCTTCACGCACCTGCAACGAGATGCCATCGATGATGCGATCCTTGTCGCCGTCCCTGCCGAGGCCGACCACGAGATTGTCGATGGCGAGCACCACCGCCCCGGTATTGGCGGCTTTCGCCATATGCGCGGCCTGGGCCTTGTTCTGGTCATCCCGAGTATTCAAGGTCTCGCTCATTTGCCGCCCTCGCGTTGTTTCATGCGCGGATCGAGCGCGTCGCGCGCGGCGTCGCCGATCAGGTTGACGGAAAGAATGGCGATCGAGAGCAGCAGGCCCGGCCAGAAGATCAGCGACGGCTTGATCTGGAAGTAGCTGCGGCCCTCGGCCATGATGTTGCCCCAGGTCGGCGTTTCCGGGCTGATGCCGGCGCCGAGGAACGACAGGATCGCTTCGGTCAGGATCGCCGACGCGCAGATATAGGTGCTCTGCACAATCAACGGCGCGACCGTGTTCGGCATCAGATGCCGCCACATGATTTTCGGCAGGCTGGAGCCGACCGAGATCGCGGCCTCGACATAAGGCTCCTCGCGCGCCGACAGCACGACGGAACGCACCAGGCGGGCGACGCGCGGCACTTCGGGGATGGTGATCGCGATCAGCACCGTGGTGAGGCTCGCGCCGGACAGCGAGACGACCGCGATGGCGAGTAGAATGCTCGGGATCGCCATCAGCCCGTCCATCACCCGCATCAGCACCGCATCGACCCATTTGAAGAAGCCCGAGACCAGGCCGATGACGAGACCGATCGCGATCGAGACGACCGCCGCGCCGAGGCCGATCAGCAGCGAGATGCGCCCGCCATACAAAATGCGCGACAGCAGATCGCGGCCATAGGCGTCGGTGCCGATCCAGAATTCCGCGCTCGGCGGTTTCAGGCGTTGCGCCGGCGCCAGCAGCATCGGATCGTGCGGCGCGATCCATGGCGCGAGCACCGCGGACAGCACGACGAGCGTCAGGCACACCGTGGCCGTCGCGATGATCGGACTTGCGGTGAGGAAGCCGAGCCCCAGCCCGCGCTGGGCGCGGATAATGAGGGCGGGCTCCGGAACGGTTTCTATCGCCATCGGGTCCGGCTCCTTCAATAACGAATTCTGGGGTCGAGAACGGTATAAGCGAGGTCGATCAGCAGATTGACCGCGACGTAGATCCCGGAGGTCAACAGGATCATCGCCTGAATGACGGGGTAATCCCGTGCCAGCACGGCATCGACCGTGAGGCGGCCGACGCCGGGCAGGTTGAACACGCTTTCCGTGACGACGACGCCCGAGATCAGCAATGCAAAGCCGGTGCCGATCACGGTGATGACCGGCACGGCGGCATTGCGGAGCGCATGGCGCAGCAGAACACCGGTTTCATTGATGCCCTTGGCGCGCGCGGTGCGGACATAGTCCTCGCCGAGCACGTCGAGCATCGCGGCGCGGGTCATGCGCGCGATCAGCGCGATGTAGATGAACGAGAGCGTCAGCGTCGGCAGGATCAGCCGCTCGAACCAGGGGCCAAAACCAGCGTAGATACTGCGATAGCCCTGGACGGGCAGCCAGCGCATATCGAGCGCGAAGAACTTGATGAGCATGTAGCCAATCACGAATACCGGCACGGAAAAGCCGACGACCGACAGGCCCATCACGAAACGATCGATCCAGGTGCCGTGCTTCCACGCCGCCAGCACGCCGAGCGGCACCGCGACGACGATGGCCAGGATGATAGTGGCGATGGCGATGCTGATGGTCGGCTCGACGCGGCTGGCGATCATCTTGGCGACCGGCGTTTGCGAGATCAGCGAGACGCCGAGATCGCCTTGCAGCAACTTGCCGATCCAGGTGAAGAACTGGGTATAGAGCGGCAGGTTCAGTCCAAGCGACGCGCGGATGCGTTCGAGCTGCTCGGGCGATGCGTTGTCGCCGGCGAGAATGGCGGCGGGGTCGCCGGGCGTCAGCCGCAGCAGCAGAAAGACGAACAACGCCACCACCCCCATCACGGGGATGGCGGCGAGGATGCGGCGGATCAGATAACCGAGCATGGAAGCCCTTTCGCGTGTCCGTTCAATCTGGTCATTCGATCCATCATCTGATGCTTAAGCCGGCGTGCCGACTTTACATTTGACGCCAACCTCGCGGTTGCCAACATCATTTGCCGGAGCCGCCAGCGGCGCAAGCGGGATTTCGCGCGGCAGTCGGGCGGCATCCACCAGGTCGGCGACCAGTTGCGCGGTCGCGGCCGACAGGGTCCAGCCCAAATGGCCGTGGCCGGTGTTGTAGAACACGCCGGGCCGCGCCCCCGTACTGACGTGCGGCATCATGTTCGGCATCATGGGCCGCAAGCCGCTCCACGGAACCGAATCCGAGGTCTCGATGCCCTCGAAGTTCCGCCGCGTCCAGTCGAGCAGCGGCCGGATCCGATCGGCGCGGATGTCGCGATTGAAGCCGTTGAACTCGGCCGTGCCGGCGACGCGAAAGCGATCCGGACCAAGCCGGCTGGTGACGATCTTCGCGGCTTCGTCGAGCAGGCTGACATTCGGAGCGGACGACTGGCTTTCGGCATCTTTCAAATGCACGGTGATGGAATAGCCCTTCACCGGATAGATGTTGACGCGGTCACCGAGTTTCGCGGCGAGGGCGCGGCTGGCGGTGCCGGCGCAGATGATCACGGAATCGAAACGCTCGGTCTGTTCGCTGCCGCGCAGCGGCGTCTCGTGCGAGTCGCTCGACCCCGAGAACCACGAGAGGGTGCTCCCTTCCAAGGTCGCATCGATCGACGACACCTGGGCGTCGTGAACAAACCGCGCACCACGACGCAGACAGGCGGCGGCCAGTCCTCGGGTGAATTTATGGATGTCGCCGGTGGAATCCGACGGCGTGAAGAAGCCGCCATAATAGCTGCCGCGCAACGCCGGCTCGATGGCGCGGATCTCGTCCGGCGTCACGACAAAGCGTTCGAGCCCGCCCTCCTTGAGCAAAGCGTTGACCGCAACGCCTGCGTCGAAACTCTTTTTGTCGTGATAGATGTGCAGAATGCCCCGACGCTCCAGATCGAAATCGATCTTCTCGCGCTCCGCGATGTCGAACAATTGCTGGCGCGCCGCGATGGCGAGCTTGGTCGTTGCAATGGTGTTGGCGCGGTAGTTCGGAATGTTGCGAACGAAATCGGCCATCCACGAATATTTATGCCAGCTCGGCGCCGGGTTCATCAGCAACGGCGCGTTGCGGTTGAACATCCAGCGCAGGCCTTTCACGACCGTCGCGGTGGAATTCCACACCTCGGCATTGCTGGCGGAGAGTTGCCCGCCATTTGCGAACGACGTTTCCATCGCCGGATAGCGGTGCTTGTCGAAAACGCTGACGCGATAGCCGCGTGAGAGCAGGGCGTCAGCGGTCGTGACCCCGGTGATGCCGGCGCCGATGATTGCGATATGTGCCATGAGAAGACGATCTCCGTGCGAGTGAGAGTCGCTCAAGCCTCCGCAGAATTGCGGAACTGAGCGCCCCCTCTGTCACGGCTACCTGAGAGTTTAATTCAGCGTCGCGGCCACGCGTGAACGCGGCGCCGATGCTGAAAATCCCCTTCGGTGGACGTCGCTATTCGCGGCGCCTCTCTCCAGAGTGTCCTGACAATGCGGTCCATTTGCCTGAGAGTTTCCGGGGCGGTTGCTCCGTCGGCGCCGGGCTTGAAACGCTTGGCAAAGCGTAAAATCCCGGTCTCTCCCACATCGTCGTATCGAACACCTCATGTAATATTTTGAATTCCACCTTGCAACAAGGGCAAATGTTCGACAAACGCGGCTGCCTTTTTGATCATGTTGCAAATGCGTGAAGCAGACGGCGTCATCCGCTGCTGACGCGCAAGTTCGTCGTTGCGCGCTCGCGCCGTGAACTGAGCGAAGCAATCCAGCTCTTTTTCTCAGCAATCAAGCTGGATTGCTTGGTCGCTGTCGGTCCTCGAACACAGCGATAACGTCTCGCAAGGACGGCCAGTGCTAATTTAGCGTCGCGAGCAGGCCCGCCATCAGGCGTCCGCGCTCGACCAGGCTGTCGATCTCGATGTGCTCGTTCAGCGTATGCGCGTCCGCGCCGCGAACGCCCAGTCCGTCAAGCGTGGGTATCCCCATCGCGCCGGTAAAATTACCGTCGGAGCCGCCGCCGGCGCTGCCATGGGTGAGTTCGATGTCGAGCATTTTGGCGAGGCCCTTGGCGGTCTCGAACAGGGCCAGCGTGCCGGCATCTGGCTCCCACACCGGCCGCGTCACACCGCGCGTCACCTTGAACGTGACGCCATCGGACGAATGCGACAACGCCAGCATGCGCTCGACGCCGCGATCGAGATCGGCCTGCCGCTTCGCCATGCTGAGCGCTTCGCCGGAACATGTCGTCGCGACGCAGTTCACCCAGTGGCCGCCATGGACGATGCCGACGCTGAACGTGCAGTCATCGCCGGTCATGCCGTCGATCGCGATGATCTGCTTCGCCATCTCCCGAATGGCCGAGCGGCCCGATGATAACGTGGCGCCGGCGTGGCTCGGCTTGCCGATAGCTTCGAGGTTGAAACGCGCGATCGCGTAGCGCCCGGTGACGACGCCGTTGTTCGGCCGTCCGGGCTCCGGCACCAACACGTATTTGTTGCGCGCGGCTTCCGCCTCGATGATGTCGCGCGTCGAAGGCGTGCCGACTTCCTCGTCGGGCGTGAACAACACGGTGATCGGCAACGGGCTGGCGATGGATGCCCGCGCCAACTGCCGGATCGCCTCGAGCGCGAGATAATTGCCGCCCTTCATGTCGAAAATGCCCGGGCCGAAACACTTGTTGCCTTCGCGACGCCACGGCAAGTTCTTCAGCATGCCGACCGGATGCACGGTGTCGAGATGCCCGGCGATCAGCACGCCGGGCTCGCCGAATCTTGGATGGGGAAAGCGGGCGCGGATGCAGCCGCCGAATCCCTGACGCCCCGCGATGCGTTCGATGGTCGCGCCCATGATCGCCATCTCGCGCGCGGCGAGATCGAGCATCGCATTGACGGCCGCCGTATCCCAGGTCGGGCTTTCTTGTTCGACCCAGACACGCAGGCCTTGCAACATCGCTTCGGTATCGAACGGCAGGTTGGCGGGATTCATCATGCTCTCTTCACTGAACGAGAATGGAATTGTCGAAGTGCTGCATCATGCAACGCAATCGCCGCCACGCAAGCCGCGACGACGCAATGTTGCCCCGCGTCGCGCAGCGTATCGCGGTGCGATAGCGCATTGACGCGCTGCGATGTTGATGCAAGGCTTTCATTGCCGTGCTCGCGTTGCTTAGCAAACAAAGGCCGATTGTCACGATGTTCTCGCCTAATTCTCGTTCGTGATGCACAATCGATGATCGGCTGCTGGTCAGTTTCACATCAGGAGAAAAATCGCATGTCAGATATTTTGCATTGGCGTGGATCCGCCACGGTCATGAAAAGCGTTTCGGCTGGCGCCCTCATCGCGGCGATGCTGTCGTTTTCCGCGTCGGTCGAGGCGAAGACGCTGACGGCGGTGATGCATTCCGATCTCCGCGTCATCGATCCCGGCCTGACCACGGCCTACATCACGCGCGACCACGGCTACATGATCTATGACGTGCTGCTCGCGATCGACAAGGACTTCAAGGTCCAGCCGCAGATGGCGGAGTTCAAGGTATCCGATGACAAGCTGACCTACACCTTCACGCTGCGTGATGGCCTCAAGTGGCATGATGGCGCGGCGGTGACGCCGGATGATTGCATCGCCTCGTTGAAGCGCTGGGGCCGCAACGACGGCATGGGCCAGAAGCTGATGGATTTCGTCGCGTCGATGGATGCCGTCGATGCCAAGAGCTTCACGCTGAAACTCAAGGAGCCCTACGGCCTCGTGCTGGAGTCGATCTCCAAGCCGTCGTCGCTGGTGCCGTTCATGATGCCGAAACGGATGGCGGAAACGCCGGCCGGCAAGGCGATCTCGGAGCAGATCGGCTCCGGTCCGTTCAAATTCGTGCAGGCCGAATTCCAGCCGGGGGTGAAGGCGGTCTATGTCAAGAATACCGACTACGTGCCGCGCAAGGAGCCGGCGAGCTGGACCGCCGGCGGCAAGGTTGTGAAGGTCGATCGCGTCGAGTGGATCACGATGCCCGACGCGCAGACGCAGGTGAATGCGATCCAGTCCGGCGATATCGATTTCATCGAAAACCCGTCCTTCGATCTCCTGCCGGCCTTGAAGGCCGACAAGGATCTGGAGGTGAAGTCGATCGGGACGCTCGGCTTCCAGACCTTGGGGCGGATGAATTTCCTGTTTCCGCCGTTCGACAATGTGAAGGTGCGTCGCGCTGCGTTTCTGGCGATGAGCCAAAAGCCGGTGCTGGACGCGCTGGTTGGCAATCCCGAATATTTTAAGGTCTGCGGCGCGGTATTTGGTTGCGACACGCCGCTTGCCACGGAGGTCGGCGCGGAATCGCTGACCCAGGGGAACGGCATGGCGGCGGCGAAAAAGGCGCTTGCCGAATCCGGCTATGACGGCACCCCCGTCGTCGTGATGGCGCCGACCGATGTCGTTACGCTCAAGGCGCAGCCGATCGTCGCGGCGCAGTTGCTCCGCGATGCCGGCTTCAAGGTCGAGGTCCAGGCGACCGACTGGCAGACCGTCGTGACGCGCCGTGCGTCGCAGAAGCCGCCGAAGGAGGGCGGCTGGAACATGTTCTTCACCAACTGGGTCGGTGCGGACATTCTCAACCCGATCGGCAACGTGTCGATCTCGGGCAAGGGCACCAAGGGCGGTTGGTTCGGCTGGTACGACGATCCGAAGATGGAAGAGCTGCGCGACAAGTTCGCCCGCGCGACTACCGATGACGAAAAGAAGAAGCTCGCGGCCGATATCCAGGCGCGGGCTTTCGATCAGGTCGCCTATATCCCGCTTGGCCAGTACGAGATACCGAGCGTGTGGCGCAAGACGATCACCGGCATTTTGCCGGGCCCCGCGACGCCCGTGTTCTGGAATGTCGAGAAAAAGGACTGACGGCCTTTGCGACCGCGGTCATATGCACAACGCCGGCGCATCCGCGCCGGCGTTATTTGATTCAGCGGCCGAATACGCTGGTGCCCCCTGCCGGACTCGAACCGGCACGCCCAGAGGACTCAAGATTTTAAGTCTTGTATGTCTACCAATTCCATCAAGGGGGCGGCGGCTCTCCATAGCCGGTATCGTCGGATCAGCCAATCTGTATTGAGGATCGGCCTCAATGCGGCCATCGACCGGTGTTTGGTCCGCATGCCGCTTGACGCGGGCTCCAAAACGCGCGCTTAGACAGGGCTCATGACCGAATATTTCGATAGATCGTCAAACCGTGTTGTCGCGACGGCCTCGATGCTGATCGCGGTTGGATTGATGCTGGGCGGCTGTGCTGGCGTCGGCGACAGCTTTGCGTCGGGTGCGTTCGTCGATCCGGCGAAATACGACCAGTTCGATTGCAGTAAACTCGAAGCCGAGCGCAAGGCGTTAAGCGCGCGCACGGCGGAGCTTCAGGGCCTGATCTCAAAAGCACAGACCGGGACGGGTGGCGCGGTCGTCGGCGAGATGGTGTATCGCAACGATTACATTTCGGCGCGCGCCTCGGCCAAGCAGGTCGAAGAGTATTTCGCTCGCAACAAATGCGTCGCCACCGAGGCCGCCGCCCCGACGCCCGTGGTGCCGCCGGCCACGCGCGCCAAACGCTAAATCCAAGTTTGATAATTTGAATGCGAAGCGCGCCGCCGCCGGGCGCCGCGCTTCGCATCGGGTTGCGTCACACCACGATCGATCCGGAATTCACCCGGAAAGTCGGCTTTTGCGTTCATACAATATTTGTCATGCGCGAGTTTTATGCGTACGTAATCAGCGACGGTAATAACGTATTCATATCCGGCAGCGTTGATGTCACGAACCGCGAATGCAGTTCAGGACAATCGATGCGCTTTCCAGCATTTACAAACACTTTTAAACAGTCTGAGGCCGGCAACATCGCCGTGACCTTCGCGCTGGCGTTGTTGCCGATGCTGACGTTCGTCGGCGCGGCGATCGATTACTCCATCACCAGCGCGAAACGCAGCCGTGTTCAAACGATGCTCGATTCGGCCATGCTCGCAGGTGCCATCGCGGGCAAGAAGTCGCTCGATACGGGCGTGGGCAGCAGCGTCGCAATCACCGAAGCGAATACCGCGGCCGCCAATTTTTTTGCCGGCAACAGCGATGGTTTCCCATCGACGCTGACGGCTAATTTCAGCGTGTCAGGCTCGACCCTGACGGGCGTTGGATCGGCGGTCGCCAGCGTTCCCACGAACTTCATGAAGATCGTGGGCATTCCGATCATGACGTTCTCCGTTCATTCGGGTTCGTCATCGAACACGCAGCCTTATGTCAACGTGTATCTCCTGATCGATATTTCCGCGTCGATGCTGTTGCCATCGACAGACGCGGGCATTGCACAGATGCGGGCCGGCCAGGGCTGCGCGCTGGCCTGCCACGACCGCACGGATGGCAAGGACTCTTATGGCTGGTCGCTCAAAAACGGCGTCCAGCTGCGCTACCAGGTCGTCAATCAGGGCGTCGACAACTTGCTGACCTATCTCAACAACGACGCGACGTTGAAGGCCCACGTGAAGGTCGGGCTGTGGTCGTTCGACCACGCCCTCTCGCAAATGTCTCAGGTCACGTCGAACTACAGCACGGTCAAGGATAATTTTCCGACCCCCAGCCTAGCCTCCAATGACGTGGCCGCCGCGACACCTTTCGATAATCTGATCGATAACTTCGTCGGGATCGTCGGCAAAGGCGGTGACGGCTCGTCGTCGGGCAGCCCGAAGAAAATGGTCATCATCGCCACCGATGGCGTCAACGATCCGACGCGGGAATGGATCTCGAACACGTCGATTCGTCCGCAGGTCAAAGTCTTCAGCACAGGATTCTGCAAAACGTTCGAGACCAACAATGTCATCGTGGCGATCATCAACACGCCGTACCTGCCGATGACATGGGATTGGGGTTACAACGCGACGCTGGGACAACCCGGCAGCCTCGGCGGCGCGACCCGCGTCGATGACATTCCGATCGCCTTGAAGGCCTGCGCGGGAAATTATTTTACCGTTGCGGCGGATGTGGCGTCGATCCAGTCGTCCTTCACCAAGCTTTTCACGATGACGTCGGCGATTCGCCTGACGAAATAATAAGCGCAGACGATTGATCGGCGCTAACTGCGCCAGTCATAGATCCAGTCCTGCCGCGCGAGCAGACGTTGGCCGCCAAGCGCGCGAATGGCGAGATCGCGCGCCAGCGCTAGCGGGCCGCGCAGATGATAGATGGCGCCGGATTGCCGCGCCGCGCGCTGGACGCGGGCAACCCGGCCGCGTCGCTGTCCGGCGTAGGTCGCGAGCGAGGCCGCCACGGATGTCGGCGTCGTTGCCGCGTTGAATGGTCCGATGCATTTCGCGAGGACGGCCGCGTCCTCGATGGCCATGCCGGCGCCTTGCGCCGCGAACGGCAGCAT
>JAQGJY010000176.1 GCA_028290325.1 Tardiphaga sp. | reverse complement strand
TGATGCGCGATGGCGAACGGATGCGGCCCGGTCAACCCGTCAGGATGGTTTCGGTTCAACAACAGCATCGCTTCGTCGCGATCGAACCAGCGCGCGTCTTCCAGTTCGGTCAGATCGACGGTGATCGTCTCGTCCGTCGCTTCCGCCGTGCAGCCGATCATCAGCGACGACGGATAGGGCCACGGCTGCGTCATGTAATAGGTGACCTCGCCGCAATGGATGCCGCTCTCCTCAAGAATCTCGCGGCGCACCGCGTCCTCGATCGTCTCGGCGATCTCGACGAAGCCGGCGAGGCACGAATACATGCCCGGCGGAAACTGTTTCTGCCGCCCCATCAGGCAACGATCGCCGTGGGTGACCAGCATGATAACGACGGGATCGGTGCGCGGAAAATGCTCGGCCTTGCAGGACGGGCAATCGCGTTTCCAGCCGCCCTGGCTCATCCGCGTGCGGGTGCCGCAATTGGCGCAGAAGCCGTGCCGCTGATGCCAGCTCACCAGCGACTTCGCGGCGGCGATCGCGGAGAGTTGCTGCGGCGGCAGCGCGCCCTGCATCGCCATGCCCCGCAATTCGGAGACGGCGACATCGGTGCGCGTCATCAGCTTCTCGACGGCGTCCGGTGGAATGCCCATGCCGAACACCGGCGCGTCATCGCGCAGGCCAAGAAAGATCGTGCCCGGATTGGCACCGTATTTCCGCGCTTCATCGAGCGTCAGCAGCGCGCGCGGACCGCCCTCCTCCTGCTTCACCACGAGCGAGTCGCGATAGATGACGTAAGCGCGGGCGGCGCGATGGCCTTCCAGCGCGAACAGCTTGTCGTCATCGCCGCGCAGATGCGCCGCGCGGTCGAGGATGTCGGTGACGAAAGCGGGTTGCCCCAACGGAAAGGCGGTTTGCGTGCTCATGTTGTCAACCCAGCCAGATCTTGCGGCGCAACGCGCTGATGAAGGCCTGCACCTCCTGCGCGTCGTGCGGGACGGCCCCGACCACGCCCCAGACCGGGCGCGGCCATGCGGCATCGGTGGTGCGCCGCGCGATGATGTGGACGTGCAGTTGCGGCACCGCATTGCCGAGCGCCGCGATGTTCAGCTTGTCGCATGTCGTGACGTCCTTGAGCGCGCGGGCAACGCGATTGATTTCCGTCATCAGCTGCGCCTGCGCGACCTCGTCGAGATCGATGATCTCGGTGACCTCGGCGCGGCGCGGCACCAGCAGCAGCCACGGATAGTTGGCGTCCTTGATCACCAGCACCTTGCACAGAGGGAGGTCGCCGATGTCGATGGTGTCTTTTTGAAGCTGAGGGTTGAGCGACCAGTCGGCGGGCATGTGGCTGTCCAGACGGCCCGTTCGATCGACGGGCTCTTTTTGCGATGACCCGCGCGACCGCAGGGTGATCCGTCTTAACAAGCCGCCGTCATTCGCGAAAGCGGCTCGTCGGGTCAAAGTCCATTTTTGAAGTTCAGGTCGGCGACGATCGCGGGCGCGCCGATGGGATCGCTCCTGGCGCCCTCTCGCACGGTGGAAATCATGCCTCAAGCCTTGACTTGATTGGTGTTTTCAGAGCGACCGAGATTTTGTGCGCCGCGCCAAGCGGCGCCACGACGCGCTTGCTTTCCCGGTCTTTTGGCCCCAAATAAGCGCCGGGAGATTGGCGGTGGACGAGCCTCTCGCCAACCGGGTCAGGTCCGGAAGGAAGCAGCCCTAACGAGGTCCGGATCGGGTCGCTCGTCAGTCTCCTACTTTCGTTTGTCGTGCGCGTTCAGCACGTTGCTCAAGACGCCCTCGGTCCGCTTCCGGGACTCAACACAACGCGGATGCTTGATGACCGACGCCGTTCCAGCTTCTGCGATCGAGACCGCCGCCGCGCCCTATCGGGTGCTGGCGCGCAAATATCGGCCGACCTCATTCGACGATCTGATCGGTCAGGACGCGGTGGTCCGCACCGTCTCCAATGCTTTCGAGACCGGCCGGATTCCGCAAGCGTGGATCCTGACCGGCGTGCGCGGCGTCGGCAAGACGACCACCGCCCGCATTCTCGCCCGCGCGCTGAACTATCAGTCCAAAGACGGCCTCGTCGATAGGCCGACGACGCGGATGCCGGAACTCGGCGTGCATTGTCAGGCGATCATGGAAAGCCGGCACATCGACATTCTGGAAATGGATGCCGCGTCGCATACCGGCGTCGATGACGTGCGCGCGATCAACGACAGCGTGCGCTACGCGCCGTCGAGCGCGCGCTACAAGGTCTATATCATCGACGAAGTTCACATGCTTTCGACGGCGGCGTTCAACGCCTTCCTCAAGACACTGGAGGAACCGCCGGAGCACGCCAAGTTCGTGTTTGCGACCACCGAAATTCGCAAGGTGCCGGTCACGGTGCTGTCGCGCTGCCAGCGTTTCGATTTGCGACGCGTCGACGCCGACGTGCTGATGGCGCATCTGGCCGGCATCGCCACCAAGGAAAACGTCGAGGCCGAACCCGAGGCGCTCGGCATCATCGCCCGCGCGGCGGAAGGCTCGGTGCGGGACTCGCTCTCGCTGTTCGATCAGGCCATCGCGCATGCGGCGGGCGTGGTGCGCGCGGATGCGGTGCGGCAAATGCTCGGCCTTGCCGATCGCACGCGGGTGATCGATCTGTTCGACTCGCTGGCGCGCGGCGATATCGCGGCGGCTTTCAACGAATTCCGCGAGCAATACAATACCGGCGCCGATCCGGTCGTGGTGCTCAGCGACCTCGCCGAATTCGTCAATTTCGTCACCCGGGTGAAGGTCGTGCCGGCGACGGCCGACAATGTTGCGTTCGGCGAGACCGAACGCCTGCGGGCGCGGGAATTCGCGTCGAGCCTGTCGATGCGCGTGCTGTCACGGATGTGGCAGATGCTGCTCAAGGGCATCACCGAGGTGCAAGGCGCGACGCGGCCCGCCGCCGCCGCCGAAATGGTGCTGGTGCGGATCGCATACGTTGCCGATTTGCCGACGCCCGACGAAGCGCTGAGGATGCTCGACCAGAGTGGCGGCGGCACCACGCCGATGATCGGGAGCGGTGGCCCGCCGGTGTCGCGCGGCACGCCAGGCGTGTCGGCCACGTCGTCGTCATCGATGCCGGCGATCGGCTCATCCGCGCCGCGGGCGGCGTTGTCGCGCGGCCAGGCCGAGACGATGGCGAAGCCGCAGCCGGCGACACAGCAAGCGCCCGCCGCGCCGGTGTTGCGGATCACGACGTTTCCCGAACTGGTCGCGCTGGCGACCGAGAAGCGCGACGTGCTCACACGCGCGGCGCTCGAAGCCGACGTGCGGCTCGTCAAGATCGAGGACGGCCGGCTCGAAGTCGCGATGGAGCGCAGCGCGGCGCGGACGTTGATCAATGACCTGTCGCGAAAACTCGAACAATGGACCGGCCGGCGCTGGAGCGTCATCGTTTCCAACGAACAGGGCGAGCCGACGTTGCGGTCTCAGGCCGAGGCGGCGAAGAACCGGCGCTATTCGGAGGCCGAGGCCGATCCGCGCGTCCGCGAAGTGCTGGCGAAATTTCCCGGCGCGAAGGTGGTCGAGGTTCGCAAAATCGAACTGGACCAGCAGGACGACGCTGCCGGCGGCGACATTCCCGACAATCCGGATGACGACAGCGACGACTGATCCGGGGCTTGAAAGAGGACGATACGATGGCTGACTTTCTCGGCATGATGAAGCAGGCGGCGCAGCTACAATCCAAGATGAAGGCGATGCAGGACGAGCTCGAGACCATCGAGGTCGAGGGCGTGTCCGGCGGCGGTCTCGTCAATGTGCGCATGACCGCGAAGATGGACGTGAAGGCGGTGAAGATCGATCCGTCGCTGATGAAAGCCGACGAGCGCGAAATTCTCGAAGACCTTCTGGTCACGGCGATGGGCGATGCGCGCCGCAAGGCCGAAGCCGCGATGCAGGACAAGATGTCCGCGCTCACCGGCGGACTCGGCCTACCGCCGGGCATGGGGTTGGGGTAGAGGCATTTTTCGAAATGTATTGAAACGCCGATGGTCTGCGTCCCCTCCCGCCTTGTGGGAGGAACGACGCACTCTCGCGCAATACCTCTTGTGGATAATAATCTAAATGGCCTCGTCCGTTGCCGGTCCCGAAATCGAGCGGCTGATTCAACTGCTGTCGAAGCTGCCGGGGCTCGGGCCGCGCTCGGCGCGGCGCGCGGCGTTGCATCTCATCAAGAAGCGCGAGGCGCTGATGACGCCGCTGGCGGATGCGCTGCAGGTCGCGATCGCGAAGATCGAGGTCTGTCACACATGCGGCAACATCGATACGCAAAATCCCTGCACGATCTGTTGCGATACCAGACGCGATCCGGCGATCCTCGTCGTCGTCGCCGACGTCGCCGATCTCTGGGCGCTGGAACGCGCGCAGGCGACGCGGGGGCGTTATCACGTGCTCGGCGCGACGTTGTCGCCGCTCGATGGCATCGGTCCGGACGATTTGTCGATTGATGCTCTGGTGTCGCGCGCGCATGACGATCGCGTCACGGAAATCATTCTGGCGCTGAACGCCACGGTCGATGGCCAGACCACCGCGCATTACATCACCGACCTGTTGCAGGACGCCGGCGTGAAAGTGACACGCCTCGCGCATGGCGTGCCGGTCGGCGGCGAACTCGATTATCTCGACGAGGGCACGCTGTCGGCTGCGATGCGCCAGCGCACGTTGTTCTAAAGCACGCGCCCTCGAGCACATTGTTTTGAATGGTGCGCGCGATCCATCGATGACATCACGATCTTGCTCGATTATCCCGCTTTAAACCGGGCCTCGGCGTTTTGACTCGACTGGAACTCACTTTATGAAACTGTCTTACTTCACGTCACGGTTTGTTCTCGCCGCCCTGCTCGCGGTATCGGTTTCGAGCGCGACGTTGGCGCAGACGGCGCCGCCGGCCTCGCGGGACGATGTCGAAAAGCCCAAAGCGCCGGTGGCGATGAAACTCGGCGACGTGCTCAGCGGCCAGCTCAACGCGATGAAACTGCGTGGCAAGGTCAAAGGCAAGCGGCTCGCAACCTATCAACTGGTCAGCGAGCCGCGCCGATTACCGGCGCCGGGCGGGCTGTGCAATCTCGAAACCGGGCCGGAGACGTTCCAGATCGTCGCTGACAATGACGCGCAGGCCACGCAGCTGAAAAAGTTCATCGGCAAGCAGATCGCTTTGAAGGTCGATCAGGTCGCCTGCGCCGAGGAAGCGGGCGTCATGAGCGAGGCCGTGGTGACGAAGTGGAGCGTCGTCGCAAAGCCCTGAGCGACAGCGATCCGCCGAAATTCGGCCCCTTTCATCCCCGATTGAATGGCCGCGCCCCTGTTCTGATCTGGCGGGCCGGTATAGCTTGCCATCCGCTGCACCGCCTCCGCGTGGTCAGGATTGACATGCAAGACCGCAATTGTGAGGCCTTGCTGACCAGCGCGCTGTGAGTTCGTCGTAATGAACCGAAACAGGATGGTGCCGTTGCCTACCGTGTCGTGTGTCTCGTCGTTGAAATCCGTCGCCTTCGCAGTCGGCGTTGCCGTGATCGCACTGTCGCCGCTCGCCGCCCGCGCCGAGGCGCTTCTGGTGGTCGAAGCCGATACCGGTAAAGTGTTGCAGGCCGAGAACGCGACGATACCGTGGTATCCGGCGTCGGTGACGAAACTGATGACGACGTACGTGACGTTGAAGGCGGTCAAGGAAGGCCGCATCACGCTCGACACGCTGGTGACGGTCTCGCCGATCGCCGCCGCGCAGTCGCCATCCAAGATGGGCTTTCGCTCCGGGACGCAGGTCACCATCGACAACGCGCTGAAGATGATGATGGTGAAGTCCGCCAACGACATGGCGGTGGTGCTGGCGGAAGGCGTCGGCGGTTCGATCGATGGCTTTTCCGCGCTGATGAACGAGAATGCCGCGCGCCTCGGCATGACCCAGACCAGTTACGTCAATCCCAATGGCCTGCCCGCCGAAGGCCAGATCACATCGGCCCGCGACCTTGCGATCCTGGCCCGCGCGATCATTCGCGACCTGCCGGAATACGAGTACTTCGTGCACATCCCGGCGATCAAATTCGGTCGCCGCGTGACGCAGAATTTCAATCGTCTGATCGGCCGCTTTCCCGGCGCGGACGGCATGAAAACCGGTTTCATTTGCGCCTCCGGATTCAATCTCGTGGCGACCGCGACGCGCAACAACAAGCGGCTGATCGCCGTCGTGCTCGGCGCGTCGTCGGGCCAGATGCGCGGCGTCCGTGCCGCGCAGTTGCTGGAGAAAGGTTTTTCCGCGAACAACCTGTCATGGCTGCGGCCCGCGCTCGGCAACGTCGATGATCTGGTGCCAGTCAACGTCGATCCGCCCAACCTCCGCGACGAGATGTGCGGCCCGAAGCGCAAGAAGCCGGCGACCGAGACCGAGGACGAAGTCGCGAGCACTACTGCGACCGGCGAGACGGGCGCCGCCGTGGCGTTTTTCGCGGCGGGTATGCAGGCCCCGAAATTGCGCCCCGTCGATATGCTGGCAGCGGCGCCGTCGCCGTCCGAACCCGTCATCGTCTATACCGGGCCAAAGAAAACCGGCGCGGATCTGATCGCCGCCAATGCGGTCGAGGAACAGAAGCAGACGCCGAAGCCCCGCGTCGGCAAAGGCAAAGGCAAGAAGACGACGGTTGCCGCCAAGCCCGACGCCGCCGCCAGCGACGCCGCCGCCGATACCAAAGCAGCCCGCGTCAGCATCATGGTTGATACGAAAGCCGCGAAGCCGGCCAAGCCCGCTGCCGCCAAACCTTCTGTTGCGAAGCCTTCTGTCGCCAAGCCTGCGGTGACGACGGCCGAGAAGCCGGCGGCGGTGCCCGCGAAACCCAAGCTCGCCACCAAGCCGAAAGCCAAGCCGGCCGCAACGACGGCTGCGAAACCGGCGGCCGCCGCACCGCGCAGCTAGCGGCTCCGGCCGAATGGCCAATAGGTCGCGGGTCACACCGGCTTGCGTTCGGTTGCGTCATTGCTCAATACTCTCGGGGAACAGGTAGTCCGTCGCAAGAGCGGACGCTGGCGCGCATAGGCGCGCAGACCGATCAAGGAGCCTCAGGCTCCGATCAGACCCGAGGGGAACACCATGGAGCGTATCTGGCTCAAGAATTATCCGGCCGGCGTGCCCGCCGATATCGACAATACGCAATATCCATCGCTGGTCGCTCTGCTTGAAGAAAGTTTCGCGAAAGTCCGCGACCGCAAAGCCTTCATCTGCATGGACAAGTCGATCACCTATCGTGAGCTCGACGAATTGTCGCTGGCGCTCGGCGCTTACCTGCAAAGCAAGGGTCTGAAGCAGGGCGCGCGGGTCGCGCTGATGATGCCGAACGTGATGCAATATCCGGTCTCGACGTCAGCCGTGCTGCGCGCCGGCTATGCCGTCGTCAACGTCAATCCGCTTTACACGCCGCGCGAACTCGAACACCAGCTCAAGGATTCCGGCGCCGAAGCGATCATCGTGCTGGAGAATTTCGCGAGCACCGTCGAGAAGGTGATCGCCAGGACCGACGTCAAGCATGTCATCGTCGGCAGCATGGGCGACATGCTGGGGCTCAAGGGCATGATCGTCAATCTCGTGGTTCGCCGCGTCAAGAAGATGGTGCCGGCTTACGCGTTGCCGGGCGCGGTCGCTTTCAACGACGCGGTCGCGGCGGGTCGCGGCATGAAGCTCACCAAGCCGCAGCTCGGGCCTGACGACGTCGCCTTCCTGCAATATACCGGCGGCACCACGGGGGTCTCGAAAGGCGCGACGCTGCTTCATCGCAACATCCTGTCGAACGTGTTGCAGAACGATGCCTGGCTGCAACCGGCGCTGAACAAGCCGCCGCATGTCGAGCAATTGTTCATCGTCTGCGCGCTGCCGCTTTATCATATCTTCGCGCTGACGGCGTGCTTCCTGCTGGCGATGCGTGCCGGCGGCGTCAACCTGCTGATCCCGAACCCGCGCGACATGCCGGGCTTCGTCAAGGAATTGCAGAAGTATCAGATCAACAGCTTCCCAGCCGTCAACACGCTTTATAACGGGCTGTTGAATACGCCGGGCTTCGACAAGCTGGATTTTTCCATGCTCAAGACCTCGTTCGGCGGCGGCATGGCGACGCAACGCGCGGTCGCGGAAAAATGGTTGAAGACCACGGGCTGCGCGCTGTCCGAAGGCTATGGCCTGTCGGAGACCTCGCCGTCGCTGACCTGCAATCCGGCCGACACGGACAAATTCTCCGGCTCGATCGGCCTGCCGATGCCCTCGACCTACATCTCGATCCGCGACGATGACGGCAACGAAATGCCGATCGGCCAGGCCGGCGAAATCTGCGCCAAGGGACCGCAGGTGATGGCGGGCTATTGGAACAGGCCGGACGAGACCGCGCAGGTCATGACGGCGGACGGTTTCTTCCGCACCGGCGACATCGGCGTGATGGA
>JAQGJY010000173.1 GCA_028290325.1 Tardiphaga sp. | reverse complement strand
CGACTTGAACCTCGACGGCGTGCGGGTTGAGCTTCGGTCGGGAGCCGGTCTCGCGTTCGATGGTGTCGAGCGTATTGCCGCAGACATCGAAACGAATGCCTTGCGTGACCAGACTGTCGACCATCGCGCGAAGCTCGCTCGTTTCCGTCAGCAGCGCGATGCCCGGACCGAATGCGACGACTTCGACAGCAATATTGTCCGGCCCATATTGCTTGATCAGATTGCTTGCAACGCTCAGGACAAGTCGCTGCTTGTTGGGATCGGCATCCGATAACTGAAGCGCAATGAAATGAGTCGCGAACGGTCGATCCGGATCGGATTTTCGAACATTCGGTTTGGTCTGCGCATCGGCCGGCGCGACCGCCAGCGAAACCGGGGCGACCAACAACAGTTGCAGAAGATGTCGTCGATGGATCATCGGCGGGCCTCGACCGGCCCGGGGGAAAGGACCGTGGGCACAAGTCTTATGGGATCAACGAGGCGCTGACCACAGCGAAGCCGTGGAACCGCTACCGCAGTGCAAGAACTGGCCGAACCATTGCCGGTCAGTTGGCGGCACGACCGCGATTCCTCACGCCGCGGCGGCCATCATGCGCGGGCTTGCCACATGCGTCTTCAACTCGGCGCCGGAGGCATCGACCTCGGACAGGGTGACGTCGTAGCTCCATAAATCCGACAGATGCTGCAGAACCCGCAGGGCGTCGGCCTCGTTGAGCAGCGCGCCGTTGAGGACGGAGTGGCGCAGCATCAGCCGCCGATCGCCGGCGAGGTCGACATCGACCACCTCGATGTTCGGGTCGATCAGGCCGACGTCATATTGCCGGGCGAGTTCGCGGCGGATGCGGCGATAGCCGCGCTCGTCATGGATCGCATCGACGCGAATGCCCTCGGCGACCGCCGGATCGTCATGCAGGTGGAAGATCCGCATCTTGCGCATCAAACGCGGACTGAGAAACTGGCTGATGAAACTCTCGTCGCGATAATTGGCCCAGATGTCGCGCAACACCGCCATCGCGTCGCCGGCGCCGGCGATATCGGGAAACCAGACCCGGTCTTCGTCATCCGGCGTTGTCACGATCCGCTCGATGTCCTGCATCATCGCGAAACCGAGCGCATAGGGATTGAAGCCGGAGAACCGCAGGTCGTCGAATTCAGGCTGGAAGACGACGTTGGTATGCGATCGTAAAAACTCCAGGAAGTTGCCGTCCGAGATCCGGCCCTGCTCGTGCAACCGCGTCATGATGCGATAATGCACATAGGTCGCGGTGCCCTCGTTCATCACCTTGGTCTGACCCTGCGGATAGAAATATTGCGCGATGTGACGCACGATCCGCAGCAATTCACGCTGCCACGGCTGCAAGCGCGGTGCGGATTTCTCCAGAAAGTAGAGCAGGTTTTCCTGCGGCAGGCCGAGCAGCACCCGGCGGCGCTCGCCGCTCAACTCGGTCGGGCTCTTCAGCGGACCGACCGGCACCGTGCGCCACAGATCGTTGAAGGCGCTCTCGTCATGCGAACGTCGGGCGCGGGCGCGGGCTTCCTCGGCGCGGAGATCGAGCTTCTTCTTGCCGGGATAGCGATCGACGCCGTGTGACATCAGCGCGTGAGCGGCATCGAGCGTCTGTTCGACGGCGATGCGGCCGTAGCGATCCTCGCATTGCGCGACGTAGCCCTTGGCGAAATCGAGATAATCGAGAATGCCGTCGGCGTCGGTCCACTGCTTGAACAGATAATTGGTCTTGAAGAAATGATTGTGACCGAACGCGGCATGCGCGATCACCAAAGTCTGCATCGTCGCGGTATTCTCCTCCATCAGGTAGGAAATGCACGGCGACGAGTTGATGACGATCTCATAGGCCAGCCCCATCAGGCCCTTGCGATACGACGCCTCCTGCTGGGCGAATTGCTTGCCGAACGACCAGTGCTTGTAGAACAGCGGCATGCCGACCGACGAGTAGGCGTCAAGCATCTGCTCGGCGGTAATGACCTCGATCTGGTTGGGATAGATGTCGAGGCCCAGTTCGTCGCGCGCGATCGTTTCGCAGGCGTCGTTGATACGTTGCAGTGTCGCGAAGTCCCAATCAGCGCCGGTGAACAAAAGGCCGGATGACGTGTCGGTCATGACGCGACTTTCTCCTGCTGGCTGCGGCGCTGAAACAGATCGTGGAACACGGGAAAGATTTCGCCGCGGTCGCTGACCTTGCGCATCGACAATGGCGCGCCGTCTTTGATCAGCTGCTGGTAGGTGGTCCACAGGGATGACTCGGACATGTCGTGCATGCCGCCGCCGCTCGATCCGACTTCGAGATAGGCGAAGAATTGCGTCACCGGCAGGATCATCTCGGTCAGCAACCGGCCGGTCGTATCGCCGTCGGAATAGGAGTTGTCGCCGTCGGAGGCCTGCGCCGCGTAAATGTTCCAGTCGGCCGGACGAAACCGCGATTGCACGATCTCATGCATCGCGATCAGCGCGCTCGACACCATCGTGCCGCCCGACGCCGGGCCATGAAAGAACGTGTTTTCGTCCACCTCTTCCGCGCTGTCGGTATGGCGGATGAAGACGATCTCGACGTGCCGATAGCGCCGCGTCAGGAAGACGTAGAGCAACATGTAGAACCGCTTGGCGAGATCCTTCATATGCTCGGACATCGAGCCGGACACGTCCATCAGGCAGAACATGACCGCCTGCGCAATCGGCTTCGGCATCGGCTCGAAGCGGCGATAGCGGATGTCGATCGGATCGATGAAGGGAATCCGCCGCGCCTTCGCCTTCAGCGTGGCGATTTCGGTGGCAAGCGACAACCGCCGCGAATCGTCGCCGCAGACTTCAAGCTCCGCCTCGAGCAGCATGATGGTGTCGGATTTCGGCCGGCGCAATGCGGCGCGCCGCGCCATCGCCAGCTTCACGGTGCGGCCGACGGAAATGTTGGCCGGCGATCCGGACGTTGCATAGCCGGCGCGGCGAAGGCCTTCCTGCTCGACCTCCGCGAGCTTGCGCTTGGCCAGGTCGGGCAGCTCGAGATCGTCGAGAAACAGATCGACGAATTCGTCGCGGCTCAGCATGAAGCGGAACGCATCCTCGCCGTCGCCGCCGCTCTGATCGCCCTTGTCGCTGCTCTCGCCGGACCGCTGAAGATAGTCGCCTTCGACGAACTTCTTGTTGCCGGGCAGCACGTGGTCGCGAATGCCGCCCTCGCGCCGGAAGCGCGGCTCGTTCATCCCGTCGATCGGAATCGACACCTCGCCGCCGTCGAGCACCTCCCGGATGTCGCGGCTCTCCGACGCCTTCTTCACCGCGCCCTGCACCAGTGCCTTGGCGCGGCGCAGGAAGCGTTGTCGGTTTTCCAGACTTTTGCTGCTCGGATTCAGCCGGCGATCGACGATATGCATGGCGCGCGCTCCACTGCCGCTAGCCGGCCTGCTTCACCCGCATGTACCATTCGACCAAACGGCGCACCTGCCGTTCAGTGTATCCGCGCGCCATCATCCGCGCGACGAACTCGCCATGCTTCTTCTCGGTGTCGCCGTCTTTCTTCGAGCCGAACGAGATCACCGGCAACAGATCCTCGACCTGCGAGAAGATGCGCTTCTCGATGACCTCGCGGATTTTCTCATAGGACGTCCATGACGGATTCCGGCCGCCATGCTGCGCCCGCCAGCGCAGCGAAAACTTCACGACCTCGTTGCGGAAATCCTTCGGATTGGCGATCCCCGCCGGCTTCTCGATCTTGGTCAGTTCCTGATTAAGCAATTCGCGATCGAGCAGTTGGCCGGTGTCGGGATCCTTGAAGTCCTGATCCTCGATCCAGGCGTCGGCATAGTCAACGTACCGGTCAAACAGGTTCTGGCCGTAGTCGGAATAGGACTCCAGATAGGCTTTCTGGATTTCGTGGCCGATGAAGTCGGCGTAGCGCGGCACCAACTCGGCCTTGATGAATTCGAGATAGCGCTTCTCGACCTCCTCCGGCAGCTGCTCGCGGCGGATCGACTGTTCCAGCGCATACATCATGTGCACGGGATCGGCGCCGATCTCACTGGTGTCGTGATTGTACGTCGCCGCCAGAATCTTGAACGCGAAGCGCGTCGAGACTCCGTCCATGCCTTCATCGACGCCGGCGGCGTCGCGATATTCCTGCACGCTGCGCGCTTTCGGATCGGATTCCTTCAGGCTCTCGCCGTCATAGACCCGCATCTTCGCGAACAGCGTCGAGTTTTCGTGCTTGCGCAGCCGCGACATCACCGAAAATCGCGCCAAGGTTTCCAGCGTCGCCGGCGCGCAAGGCGCGGAGGCCAGTTCGGACCCCTCAATAAGCTTTTCGTAGATCTTCTGTTCGTCGGTCACGCGCAGGCAGTACGGCACCTTGATGACGCAGATGCGATCGATGAAGGCTTCGTTGTTCTTGTTGGCCTTGAAGCTCTGCCACTCGGATTCGTTGGAGTGCGCGAGGATCACGCCGGTGAACGGAATGGCTCCGATGTTTTCGGTGCCGATGTAATTGCCCTCCTGCGTCGCCGTCAGCAAAGGATGCAGCATCTTGATCGGGGCTTTGAACATCTCGACGAATTCGAGCACGCCTTGATTGGCGCGGTTGAGGCCGCCGGAATAGCTATAGGCATCAGGATCGTTCTGCGCGAAATGTTCGAGCTGGCGGATATCCACCTTGCCGACCAGCGACGAAATATCCTGATTGTTCTCGTCGCCCGGCTCGGTCTTCGCAATGCCGATCTGACGCAGCCGCGACGGCTGGATCCTGGCGACGCGAAACTGCGAGATATCGCCACCGAAGGCTTCGAGCCGTTTGTAGCACCACGGCGACATCAATCCGTTGAGCCGGCGGCGCGGGATGCCGTATTTCTCTTCGATCATCGGGCCGAGCGCTTCGGGATCGAACAGGCTGAGCGGGCTTTCATAGACCGGGCTGAGCTCGTCGCCGGCCTTCAATACATAGATCGGATGCACTTCCATCAGGGCCTTGAGGCGCTCGGCGAGCGATGATTTGCCGCCGCCGACCGGCCCGAGCAGATAGAGAATCTGTTTGCGTTCCTCGAGGCCCTGCGCGGCATGGCGGAAGAAGGCGACGATGCGCTCGATCGTGTCTTCCATGCCGTGGAAGCCGGCGAAGGCCGGATAGATCCGCATCGTCCGGTTCAAAAAAATACGGCCAAGGCGTGCATCCTTGGCCGTATCGATCATCTGAGGTTGGCCAATCGCCGCCAATAACCGCTCCGCCGCGTTGGCGTATCGCATCGGATCGCCCCGGCACGATTCAAGATATTCGGACATCGACATGTCCGTCTGGCTTCTGGCTTCGAAGGTGCGAGCGAATGCATTGAACAGAGAATCGTTGTACATGATCCCTCTCCTATCCGGTCGGCCGTCCTGTCATTCGCGAGCTCCTGAATCCGCCCCCGCGTCCTCGCGAATCGACATCAGCGCATCGGCTATTGCACACCTGTCCCGTGATTAGCCGCAATGCGCACAATAAGCAGCGCCTGATTCATCAGCGGGCATTTGCTAAATTTATAGGCGACCGGAACTGGTTTCCGGCAAAAGTGACCGCGTTGACCGATCCTGTGGCATGCGCGCCACAAGCGCTCGTTGGCTTCAGCCTGGCTCTGAATCGGCCAGCAAGCCCGGAACGGCGCCTGTGACTTTGCCGACGGTCTTGGGCTTGGTCAGCGGCGCGGGTTTTGGCGCATTGCCCGTGATGAGGTCCGACCCCGCATAGATATCGCTCGCGACCTGAAGGTCGAGGCGTTCGACGTCACGCCGCCGCACATCATCAGAGATTTCCTGAGCATCGAGTTCTGCGACGCCAAGGCCGAGCAAAACCTCGCGGCCGAACACCATCGCGGACTCGAAGGTTTCGCGAATCTGGAAATCGACGCCGGCGCGGATCAGATCCATCGAATGGCCGCGATCGTAAGCGCGCACGAACAATTTGGCATGCGGAAACTCCGATTTCGCGATGTGGACGATCTTATCGGCGGCCGTCCGATCGTCGACGCAGACGAGAATCGCGGCCGCGTGCTCGGCGCCGGACGCGTGTAGGATTTCCACCCGGGTGCCGTCGCCATAAAACACTTTGAAGCCGAATTCCGCCGCCGCCGTGATCATCTCGACATTGTTCTCGATCAGCGACACGCTGAAGCCGCGCGCCAGCAACGCCTGGCTGGCAACCTGCCCGAAACGCCCGAAGCCGATCACCAAAGCCGTGCCTTGCAGCCCTTCGGCGATGTCCACGCCCTCGAGCGAAACGCTTGCCGCCGGCAGGAAGCGGTCGAGCAGAAGCACCAGCAGCGGTGTCAACGCCATCGAGATGATGACGGTGGCGCTGGCGACGGCGTTGACCTGGGCGTCGAAAATGCCGACCGACAGCGCCGCCGCGTACAGCACAAAGGCGAACTCACCGCCTTGCGAAAACAGAGCGACCCGGGTGATCGCCGCGCGCGTCGTCGCCTTGAAGACTTTCGCCGTGATGAAGATGCCGAGCGCCTTGACCGCCATGAACGCGCAGACCGCGAGACAGATGAGCAGCCACTGTCGCGAGACGACGCCGAGATCGAGCGACATGCCGACGGCGAGAAAAAACAGCCCGAGCAGAATGCCGCGAAACGGCTCGATATCCGCTTCGAGCTGATGCCGAAAACTCGACTCCGACAGCAGGACCCCCGCGAGGAACGCGCCCATCGCCATCGAGAGCCCGCCCAGTTGCATCATCAGGGCCGAGCCGAGCACCACAAGCAGCGCCGCCGCCGTCATGATCTCCCGGGCATGCGAGGCGGCGAGCAGGCGAAACAGCGGGTTGAGCAGATAGCGGCCGGCCAGCACCAGCCCGGCGATGCTGACGACGGCGATCGCGAACGACACCAGACCCGACGTGCTGTCGGCCGTCGACGGCGCGAGCAATGCGACGATCGCCAGCAGCGGCACGATCGCCAGATCTTCCAGCAGCAAAATCGACAGAGCCTGTTGCCCTGAAGGCGTCGATGTCTCGCCGCGCTCGTTCAGCATCTGCATCACCACGGCGGTGGATGACAGAACGAACCCCATGCCGGCGATGAACGCCGCCGGCAGCGGCAGACCGCCGATATAGCCGGCCCCGGTCAGCAACACGCCGCACAGGCAGACTTGCGCAACGCCGAGACCGAAGATTTCACGCCGCAAGGTCCACAGCCGCGACGGCTGCATTTCCAGGCCGATGATGAACAGAAACATCACGACGCCGAATTCCGCGACGTGCAGCACGCTTTCAGGATTGTTGAAGAGGCCGATACCGTAGGGCCCGATGACCAGCCCCGCGCTGAAATAGCCGAGCACCGAGCCGAGACCGAGCCGCCGAAACAGCGGCACCGCGATGACGCTCGCGCCCAGCAGGCTGACGACCTTGATCAGATCGCCCGTGACGCCTTCAACAGCCATGATGTCCCCTACGCCGTCATCCGCTCACTCGGGAATATCCGACAATGAGCCTTCGCACAAACAGGCTGGCCAGACCAAGCCGCGTCATCGCATGGTTGTTGAACCCGACCGCCTCTTTGGTTAGGTCTGCCTCATGAAACTGTTTGTGTTCGGCTTCGGATATACCGCGTTGCGCGTCGTTGAACAGAGCGCGGGCAGGTTCGCGACGATCTCGGGCACGGTCCGCAAACCCGACAAGCAGAGTGAGATGCGACGTCGCGGGTTCGATGCTTTCCTGATCGACGCGCCGGATCAGGCGCCGATCGAGGCCCGCATCCGCGACGCCGACGTGCTGTTGATGTCGGCACCACCCGGTCGCGCGGGCGATCCGGCGCTGTCGTCGTATCGGCGCGCCATCGCCGAAAGCCGCGCGCGGCGCGTGATCTATCTCTCGACCATTGGAATCTATGGCGACCATGACGGCGCATGGATCGACGAGGATACGCCACCCGCGCCGCGGATCGAGCGCGCCAAGGCCCGCGCCGCCGCCGAGGCGCAATGGTTGGCGACCGTCGGCGACCGGCTGTCGATCTTGCGACTCGCCGGCCTTTATGGCCCCGGCCGCAACGCTCTGATCCGCTTGCGCAACGGCACCGCGCGCCGGATCGTCAAGCCCGGACAGGTCTTCAACCGCATCCACGTCGATGACGCCGCGCGCGCCGTGGTGGCGGCGATCGCGCACCCGAATGGCGGCCTCTGGAATGTCTGCGATGACGAGCCTGCCCCACCGCAGGACGTCATCGCCTTCGCCGCGCAGCTTCTCGGCATCGCCGCGCCGCCCGACGAGGATTTCGCGACGGCCGAGCAGACCCCGATGGCGCGCAGTTTCTACGCGACCAACAACAGGATCGCGAATACCCGATTGAAGCGCGATCTTCGCGTCATCCTGCGGTTTCCGACCTATCGCGCGGGGCTGACACATCTGTTGGCCTCAGGCGACTGAGCCGGGCCGCACCGCGTGGCACTCGGCCTTGATCTTGCTTATGCTTCGGCAGTGCCTTCAACAGCGGCTCGCCGCGCCACCCACGCCGGAGCGACGACATGACCGAGACCATCGCCGAGATCGTCGCGGCGCATCGCGCCGGCGCCGTGTCCCCCGCCGAAACCATCGCACGCACCTATCGGCGCATCCGCGCGCACAACGATCCCGCGATCTTCATCACTCTGCGTGACGAGGCCGAGGCGCTGGCCGACGCGGCGGCCCTGAACAGTGCCGATGCCGCGCGGCTGCCGTTGTTCGGCGTGCCGGTCGCGGTCAAGGACAATATCGATGTCGCGGGGTTGCCGACGACGGCCGCCTGCCCGGCCTATGCCTATCGCCCGGACAAGGACGCCACCGCCGTGGCAGGGCTGCGTGCCGCTGGGGCGATCGTGATCGGCAAGACCAATCTTGACCAGTTCGCCACCGGCCTCGTCGGTGTCCGCTCGCCTTACGGCATTCCGAAAAACGCGCTGCGCGACGATCTGGTGCCCGGCGGCTCGAGTTCGGGCTCCGCCGTCGCCGTCTCCGCTGGTCTTGTCCCGCTGGCGCTTGGCACCGACACCGCCGGCTCCGGCCGCGTGCCGGCGATGCTCAACAACATTGTCGGTCTCAAACCAAGCCTCGGGCTGATCTCGACGTCGGGGGTGGTGCCGGCGTGCCGCTCGCTCGATTGCGTGTCGATCTTCGCGCTGACCACCGACGACGCGATGATTGCCTTGTCGTCGATGGCCGCGCCCGATCCGAGCGATGCTTATTCGCAGGCCCGACCGCTCGCTGCCCTGCGCGCGTTCCCGGCCAAGCTGCGCCTCGGCGCGCCAAGGACAGGCCAATTGCTGTTCTTCGGCGACTCGGTCAGCGAGGCCGCCTACGATGCCGCGATCGAGCGCTGGCGATCGCTCGGCGCGGAATTGATCGAGTTCGATATCGAGCCACTGTATGAGACCGCGCGGCTGCTCTACGATGGCCCGTGGGTCGCCGAGCGCTTTCTCGTGATCCGCGATCTGCTCGCCGCCAATCCCGATGCGGTGCATCCGGTAACGCGCGACATCACGCTGAAGGGCCAGCGCATCACGGCCGCCGATACGTTCGCGGCTCTCTATCGCTTGCAGGCGTTGCGCGGCATCGCCGCGCGGGCCTTCACGGCGATCGATGCCCTGGTGCTGCCGACCGCGCCGACGGCTTACAGCGTGGCGCAAGTGCTGGCCAATCCCATCGAACTCAACAGCCGGCTCGGCACCTACACCAATTTCGTCAATCTGCTCGATCTCTGCGGCCTCGCGATTCCCGCCGCGATGCGCGATGACGGCTTGCCCTTCGGCATCACGCTGCTGGCGCCCGGCGGACAGGACGCGATGCTCGCCGGCATCGGCCGGGTGTTTCATGCTGACACCGGCCTGACAGTCGGCGCGAAGAACGTCGTTCAACAGCCGCTGGCCGAATTGCCGGCCGATTCCATCGCCAACGACATCCTGATCGCCGTGGTCGGCGCGCATCTGTCGGGCATGGCATTGAACAGCGAGCTGACATCGCTTGGCGGCCGGCTCGTCGAGGCCGCGATGACGGCGGCGGACTACAAATTGTTCGCGCTCAAAGGCACCACGCCGCCGAAGCCGGGCCTGCTCCGCGTGGCTTCGACAACGGGCACGGCGATCAGGGTCGAAATCTGGGCGCTGTCGCCATCGTCGTTTGGTCAGTTCGTCGCCGGCATTCCGTCGCCGATGGCGATCGGTACGCTGACCTTGGCGGATGGGCGCGCGGTGAAGGGCTTTCTGGTCGAGCCGATCGCCACCGAAGGCGCGCGCGACATTTCCGAGTTCGGCGG
>JAQGJY010000170.1 GCA_028290325.1 Tardiphaga sp. | reverse complement strand
CCGGCGGACTGCACGGCGTCGGCGCCGCAGTGGTGAACGCTTTGTCGGAATGGATGGAGGTTCGGATCTGGCGCAACGGCCTGGAGCATTTCATCCGCTTCCGGCACGGCGACGCTGAAGCGCCGCTGATCGTCGTCGGGCCGTCCGATCAGCCGGGCGGCACCGAGGTCACCTTCAAGGCCAGCCCGCAGACCTTCACCAAGACCGAATACGATTATGCGATTTTGGAGCGCAGGCTGCGCGAACTGGCGTTCCTGAACTCGGGCGTCGCCATCACCCTGCGCGACGAGCGCCACGCGCCGGCGGTAGAAACCGTCATGCGCTACGATGGCGGGCTGATTGCGTTTGTCGAGTGGCTGGACCGCGCCAAGAACCCGGTGATCGCGCAGCCGATCAGCTTGCGCACTGCCGATGACGCACTTGGCATCCGCGTGGAGTTCGCGTTGTCCTGGAACGACAGTTTCCACGAGACGATGTTGTGCTTCACCAACAACATCCACCAGCGCGACGGCGGCACGCACCTGGCCGGTTTCCGTCAGGCGCTGACCCGCGTGGTGTCGAAATATGCCGAGGGCATGGGCAAGAAGGACAGCCTGGCCTTGGTTGGCGATGACATGCGCGAAGGCATGACGTCGGTTCTATCGGTTAAGGTTCCCGATCCCACGTTCTCGTCGCAGACCAAGGACAAGCTGGTCAGCTCCGAAGTGCAGCCGGTGGTGCAGGCCGCCGTGGCAGATGCCGTGTCGCACTGGTTCGAGACGCATCCAAAGGAAGCCAAATCGATCATCCAGAAGGTGATGGACGCTGCCTCGGCGCGGGAGGCCGCCCGCAAGGCGCGCGATCTGACGCGGCGCAAGGGTGTGCTGGACGTCTCGACCCTTCCCGGCAAGCTGGCCGATTGCCAGGAACGCGATCCGGCTAAGGCCGAAATCTTCATCGTCGAGGGCGACAGCGCCGGCGGGTCGGCCAAGCAGGGCCGCGACCGCAAGTTCCAGGCAATCCTGCCGTTGAAGGGCAAGATCCTGAACGTCGAGCGCGCCCGCTTCGACCGCATGCTGGGCAGCGCCGAAATTGGCACGCTGATTACCGCGCTCGGCACCGGCATCGGCCGCGGGGAGCCGGAGCAGGGCGGCTTCTCGGTCGCCAAACTGCGCTATCATCGCATCGTCATCATGACCGACGCCGATGTGGACGGTTCGCATATCCGCACGCTGCTGCTGACATTCTTCTTCCGCCAGATGCCGTCGCTGATCGAAGGCGGCTTCCTCTACATCGCGCAGCCGCCGCTTTACAAAGTGACGCGCGGCAAATCCGAGCAATATTTGAAGGACGAGCGCGCGCTGGAAGATTATCTGATCTCCACCGGGCTTGACGACTGCGTCTTCATGCCATCCACCGGCGAGCATCGCACCGGCCGCGACTTGCAGGCGCTGGTCGAGGACGCCCGCATCATCCGCAACACGCTGCATAATCTGCACAGTCGCTACAATCGCGCCGTCGTCGAGCAGGCCGCCATCGCCGGCGTGCTCAATCCGCGCGTCACCCAGGATCGCGCCACCGCCAACGAGGCCGCGAGCTATATCGCGCGGCGTCTCGACGTGCTGGCCGACGAGGTCGAGCGCGGCTGGGTCGGCGAATTCCGTGAGGGCGAGGGCTTCTTCTTCTCGCGCACGATTCGCGGCGTCAAGGATGTCTCGATCATCGACGACGCGCTGCTGGCATCCGCCGATGCGCGCAAGCTCGACGAATACGCGGCTTCCTTGCAGGAGGCCTATCCGAAGCCGGGCATCCTGCGCCGCAAGGACCACGAGATGGCGATTCACGGCCCGCTCGGCCTGTTCGAGGCGGTGACGGACGGCGGCCGCAAGGGCGTCTCGCTGCAACGCTACAAAGGCCTCGGCGAGATGAATCCCAGCCAGTTGTGGGAGACGACGCTCGACACCAACGAGCGCTCGTTGTTGCAGGTCAAGATCAAAGAAGGCGACGAGGCCGACGATCTGTTCACCAAGCTGATGGGCGATGTCGTCGAGCCGCGCCGCGAATTCATTCAGGACAACTCGCTCAGCGCGAACGTGGATGTGTAGGAGCGGCAACTCTTACTGTATGGAAATCATCCACGGGGCCGGGCTGAAGCCGGCCTTTCTATGATTGAGGTCCGTCAGCAATCCCGACCAGCCTTGGCTTCATGCGAAAGCTCAATCCTGCGAAAACGTCCTTCAGCTCAAGGCTGACATCGAGTTTTGCCAGCTCGACCGATGCGTCCAGACCAACAACGACGGTATCCATCCATCTACGATCGTCGCCTCGTGAATAAAGATGCGCCTTCGGACTCTCGGTATCGACAAACAGAATGTAGTCGAGCGACGCGATTGATTGATATTCCGCAAGCTTGACGGTCACATCGAAGCCGGCGGTCGTCGGAGACAGCACCTCGACGACAAGAGTCGGTTTGTCGGCCATCAAGGAGGCTTCGTCAGGCGTGCCGCAATCGATGCCGAGATCGGGCATCCGCCGGCTCGATGGCGACGTTGAAACATAGGTGTCGCCGGTGAATGTTTGGCAAGGGCCGCCACGGGTCTGCAAATTGACTGCGGTAATGAGGTTGACGACAATATGGTCGTGTCGACGGCCCGCTCCGGCCATCATGACAACCTCGCCATCGACCAGCTCGTACCGCTCCTCCTGCCCGGCGACCCAAGCGAAGAAGTCTTCCGGCGCAATCTTGGCTAGGCTGGACGGCTGCATATCATCTGAATACCATCCGTCGGCCACGGCGACAACTCTCCAACTTGACGTGAGGCGACGGGTCCGACGCGACGAGTCAACTAGATAACTGACCGCGATGAGACCACTCGCAGAAAGCATCCAAACGCCGGACTGGCAAAGCGTCTCGCTGCTCGGCATCGATGTCGGCTTTTCGCGCACCGCGAAATCGACCGGCATCGCCGTCTATGATCGCGGGCGGCTGCGCACGCTGACCTGCGTCGGATCGTCGATGCAGGATCGCGCCGACATCCTGCGAGACCATCCGCGCTTCGACGCGATCGCGATCGACGGGCCGATC
>JAQGJY010000153.1 GCA_028290325.1 Tardiphaga sp. | reverse complement strand
TTCGTGCTGCTCGATACGCAGTTCGTCACCGAGCATCTGCGCTCGTTCGGCGCGATCGAAGTGCCGCGTCCGCGTTACCGCGCCATGCTCGACCGGGCGCTGACGGCCGGCATCGCCGATTTCACTGACTTCAAGGTGGACGGCATTTTTCCGGGCGCGCAGGCGCTCGACATCATCGCGGCGCATCAGCCCGGGTGAGTTGGTTGACGGCAAAGTTCGTCATCGCGGGTATGACGCCGCGAAAGCCCTGGCCGGAGCCGGCCATCACCCTCGGATGAGGCCGGTCGATCGGGTGCTCACCGTCCGAACGGCGGGAAGATATTCTGTTGCGGCTGCGGCTGGGCCTGCGGTAGCGGCTGGGGCTGCGGCGCCGGGCGCGGGGCCTGTCTCGGCGGCGGCGGGCGCTTTTGCGCGGTCGGCACCGGCCGTGCATCGGGCTGCGCCGAGACGACCGCCGTCTCCGGACCTTTGCAGTCGGTCAGCCAGATATCGTAGATCGGATGCTCGACGCCGTGCAGACCCGGCGAGGCCGCGAACATCCAGCCCGAGAAAATGCGCTTCACCTCGCCTTGCAAGGTGATCTCATCCACCTCGACGAAAGCGTCGGTGTTGGCCGCCTCGGTCGCCGGCCGCGTGTAGCAGGCGTCGGGCTTCACACGGAGCGCACCGAACTGCACCGTCTCGCCGATGTCGGCGTCGAATGCGATGATGCGGCCGGTGATCTTGTCGAGCCCGTTGAAGGTGGCTTTCTTGTTGACGATCTTCTGCGCCGGCGGTTCGGAGACGACCTCGTCGCCGGGCTGCAAGGAGGCCGGCGCGGGCGGCGCGACGCCGGGCTTGCGCTGGCCGGGAGCCGGCACAGGCGGGGTGTTGGCGACGGCCGGCGGTGCGGCCACCGGCGGCGCGATCGCGGTCGGCGGCGCGTTTTGAGGCGGATTCTGCGGGATGATCGTGGTGCCCGGCGGCGGCGGTAACGGCTGCGACTGATACGCGCCGGGCGGCGGCGCGCTCTGCCCCGGCAGCGGCCGATTCGGCGCCGGCAGCAACCGGCCACGCGGCAATTCCGGCACCTCTTCCTCGTCGTCCTGCTGGATCATGCCGCGCGGCGGGCGCGGCGGCTCGTCACTGAAAATATTGCCGAGTTGCGCCCGCGCCGGACCGGCGAGCGGCGGCGTCAGCGCGGCGGCGACCGCAACGAGACCAGCGAGGGACAGAGTTTTCAGCATGCTCACGCGGCTTTTCGGGGACTGCGACGAATCGGGTTCACGCCATTCTACAGGCTCGCGGCCACGCGCGTCGGCCTCCGGTTAACACGGCGATTGCGGCGGCGGAAGGGCGGCCACGCGCGGCTGGTCACGGTTGCGCGGCCATGGAATAGTTGGCGCGCGTAAAAACAAAAACAGAGCCCGGGGAAACATCCGATATGACCGACACCACACGCGATGGCATTCGTCTCGACGGCAGAATCATCGTCGTCACCGGCGCGGCCGGGATGATCGGCGCGGCAACCATGCGGCTGCTGGCGCGACGCGGCGCCAAACTGGTCGCGATCGATCGCGACGCCGCCGCGCTCGCTGACGTCTTGACCACGCTGCCCGCTTCCGCCGAGGCGCTGGCGCTGGTTGCCGACGTCACCGACGAGGACGCCGTCGCCGGCTATGTGCGCGGCGCGATCGAGCGCTTCGGTCGCATCGATGCGTTCTTCAACAATGCCGGCATCGAGGGCGACATCGCGCCGATCACGCAGTATTCGCTGGCGAGCTTCCGCCGCGTGCTCGACGTCAATGTCGTCGGCGTCTTTCTCGGCCTCAAGCACGTGCTGCCGGTGATGATCAAGCAGGATGCTGGCAGCATCATCAACACCGCCTCGATTGCCGGCCTGACCGGCGCGGCCGAAGTCGCCGCCTACACCGCCAGCAAGCATGCCGTGATCGGCCTCACCAAAAGCGCCGCGTTGGAATGCGCGGCGACCAAAGTTCGCGTCAATTGCGTCTGCCCGGGGCTGATCGAGAGCCGGATGCTGAGCGCGATCTTCGACGGCCGCAATCCGGGCGCGGGTCCGGTCCCGGCCGAGACCATCGCCGCCCGGTTGCCCGCGCGACGCCTCGGCCGCCCCGACGAGGTCGCGCCGATCGTGGCGTTCCTCGCCTCCGATGATGCGAGCTACGTCACCGGATCGCATTACACCGTCGATGGCGGCCGCACCGCCGCCTGATCGTTTTCCAGCAAGGTCTTTCAAATGCCCGTGACACTCGATCCCAGTGCCGCTCTCATCGTCCAGCTGTTTCGCGAGGCCGGACGCCCGGCGCTCGACACGCTGTCGCCGCCGGAGGCCCGCGTCGCTTATCTGATGGGCCGCGCGGTGACGCAGCCGGAGCCACCGGAGCTGCAATCGGTCAAACCGTTGACCATCCCCGGCCCCGCTGGCCCGATTCCGCTGCGCGTCTATACGCCGATGGGAGTCACCGGCCAGGATGCGCTGGCGCCGGGTCTGGTGTTCTTTCACGGCGGCGGCTGGGTGATCGGCGATCTCGACTCGCACGACACGGCCTGCCGCCAGCTCGCGCAGGGCGCCGGCCGCATCGTCGTCGCGGTCGACTATCGCCTCGCCCCCGAGCACAAATTTCCAGCCGCGATCGACGACGCGATCGCCGCCACCGAATGGATCGCGGCCAATGCGATGCAGCTCGGCATTGATGCCGGGCGGCTCGTGGTCGGCGGTGACAGCGCCGGCGGCAATCTCGCGGCGGTGGTCGCGATCCACGCGCGCGACAATGGGCCGACACTGTCAGGGCAGATGCTGATCTATCCGGTGACGGATTTGGCGATGAGCCATCCCTCGCATAGCGAGCCGGAAACCAGTGTCCTGCTGACGCATAATGTGATGCGCTGGTTTCGCGATCATTACGCCAACTCCGAGGCCGATCATGCCGACTGGCGCGGCTCGCCGCTGCGCGCCGCCGATCTCACTGGCCTGCCGCCGGCGATCGTCGTCACGGCCGGCGCCGATCCGTTGCGCGACGAAGGCGACGACTATGCCCGCAAGCTCGCGGCGGCCGGCGTCAAGGTCATGCACAAGACCTGGCCCGGCCAATTCCACGGCTTCTTCACGATGGGCAAGGTGATCCCGGAGGCCAACGCGCTGATGGCCGACCTCGTCGCGTGGCTGAAGGCGATCTAGAAAACCGCCGGCCCAAGCAGCCGTCGTCGCGCTCTTCTCGACGAATGAGAGAGGATCGATGCGCGCAATAACGAACTCAAATCGGGAGTTAGGAGCCCGGGGTCCAAGGCTGGTAATCGCCCGTCGCCTTTGGACGCTTGCCGCTGGCGAGCGTCGAGCCGGACGGACGATACGCCATCGGCGTGCCGGTCAGGTTCGGCTGATGCGGCTTCTGCCACTCGCGCGGCGTGTAGCTCTCTTCGGTCGGCGCGACATCGACGGTGTGATGCAGCCAGCCGTGCCAGTCCGCGTTCACCTTGCTCGATTCCGCGTAGCCATTATAGACGACCCAGCGACGTTGGAAGCCAAGTGTCGGATCGATCACGCCGCCTTTGGTGCGGTAATAGCGATTGCCACCGGAATCGGTGCCGACCAGCTCGCCAAACCGCCAGGTCCATAGTTGCGTGCCGAACGTCTGACCGTTCCACCAGGTGAAAAACTTCAGAAAGAAAATCTTCATCGCGCATGCCGGTTGGGGACGATACCCGTGAATGCCACCGGCCTGCGCGATTGTCCAGCTGTCGGCGCGCCGTGGCCACTCGTCGCAACGACTGGCAATTTGGAGAACCCAGGAACATGTGAGGATCACCAGGGTTACAACCGCATCTCACCTATGGAGTTTTATGAAATGACAAACCTGAAAATTTTAGCGGCGGCCGCCGTATTGACGCTGGGTGCGCCGTTGATGATGGCCCCCGCGTCCGCGCAGAGCGTTGGTGATGCCAAGGCTGGCGCGATGGGCGGCGGCGGCGGTGGCGGCGGTATTGGAATGGGTGGCGGCGGCGGTGGCGGTGGCCGCGGCGGTTTTAGCGGCGGCGGCGGCGGCGGCGGTGTCGCCATGGGCGGCGGTGGCGGCGGTTATCGCGGCGGTGGCGGCGGCGGTTATCGCGGCGGCTACGGCGGCGGATATGGTGGTTACCGCGGCGGCGGCTACGGATATCGCGGCGGTTACGGCCGCGGTCGGGGCTATGGTTATGGCTCCGGCATTGGTCTGGGCCTCGGCATCGGAACCGGCCTGGCGCTCGGCGGCGCTTACGCCTCCGGCGGCTATTCCGGCGGCAACACCGGCTATTACGATGACGACTACGTCGATGGCGGCGCCATTGCCGTCGTCCCGGGCGGCTCCAGCGGCGTCGAGGAATGCGCGGCCCGCTTCCGGTCCTACAATCGCCGGACGCAAACCTACACGTCCTACGAGGGGCTGCAGATCTCCTGCCCGTAAGCAGGATTTGTCAGTGATCGAATCGGGCGGCACATCGACGTGCCGTCCGATTTGTTTAGGAGGCAGTCACTCACCTTCGGCGGTTGAACCCACCGAAACGGTGGCCCGATCAGAGGGCCGGACGGGGCGGTCCGGCTCGTAGCGACAAGTGGATCAGTCAAGTGGACGTGTTGAGCCGATCCAGCGCCGCATCCCTGGCGCCCAACGAACCGGAACGGCTCGAAGCCCTGCGGTCTTACGGCATTCTCGATACCGCGATCGAGCCCGCGTTCGACGACATCACCCGCATTGCCAGTTTTGTCTGCCAGACTCCGGTCGCCCTGGTCAGCCTCGTCGATGAGGGCCGCCAATGGTTCAAATCCGCGCGCGGCTTCGGCGAGCGCGAGACGCCGATTGATCAATCGATTTGCGGCCATGCGCTGCTCGAACAGAACTTCCTCGAAATTCCCGACACACTCGCCGACGCGCGCACGATCAATAATCCGCTCGTCACCGGTCCAGAAAAATTGCGATTCTACGCCGGCGCATTATTGCGAACGCCGGACGGGCTGCCGCTCGGCACCATCTGCGTGCTCGACAACAAGCCGCGTCAGTTGACACAGGAGCAGCGCGATATCCTGTCGGCGCTGGCGCGGCAGGTGATGTCGCAGATGGAATTGCGCCGTGCGCTGGCGATCTCGGACCGGCTGCAACGCAACGTCAGCCGGTTGATGGCCGTCGCCGGTCACGATCTGAAGCAGCCGCTGCAAGTGATGGTGATGGCGATCGACCGCGTTCGCGGCAAGCTGACCGACACCCGCGATCAGGAGCGCCTCGGCCACGCCATCGACGCCGGCATGCGGATCGCCGAAGAACTCGACCAACTGGCTGAAATGTCGGCGCTCCAGACCGGCGACGGGATGCCGCGTCCCACCGTCTTTCCGATCGCGGATCTGTTTCGATCGATCGCCAATACTTGGCAGATTCATGCCGATGCCAAAGGCGTAAGGCTGGTCGTGTCGCCGTGTCGCGCGCGGATCGTCAGCGACCCGACGATGCTGCGCGCGATCATCGGCAATCTCGTCGGCAACGCCATCAAATATACCGAACGCGGTCGCGTGCTGGTCGGCTGCCGGCGAAAGGGCAATACGCTGTCGATCGAGATTCTCGACACCGGCCGAGGCATCGAGGCCGATCAGCAGAGCGCGATCTTCAATGCGTTTCACCAGATCGATCCGGGCAGCGAGGGTCTTGGTCTCGGCCTGTCGATCGTGCGGCGCACGGCCGAGGCGTTGGGCCACAAGGTCGAACTCAAATCAACCTTTGGAAGCGGCACGCATTTCAGCGTCCGTGTGCCGCTGGCCGCCGGCCCCTGAGCGCCGTCGATCGAGATGACGTTGTTCTCCATCACCGGCGGCAATTGAAGACTGAACGGCTGCGGATCGCCGTGACACCAGCCGCGCCGCATGCGCCTCGGCCCGGCCGCCGGCGCGGTGGCGGCAAACTATGATCGCGTCGCCAGCACCACGCCCGCCAGCGTGAACAGCAATGCCGCGATCTGGCCGGGACCGAGCGGCTCGCCGAGCGCGATCGCCGATGCGACGACACCGATGACCGGCACCGCCAGCGTCCCGATCGCCGCGACCGAGGCCGGCAGCCGCGCCAAAGCCGCGAACCAGCAGACATAGGCGATGCAGAACTGCACGAAGGTCATATAGGCCATCAGCGACCAGCCGACGCTCGACAACGCCGCGATCTGCGGACGTTCGATCAGCAAGCCAGCGATCGCGACCGGGACGCAGCCGAGCCCGATCTGCAAGGCCGACGATGCGATCAACGGCAAGTTCAGCGGCAGGCGTTTCGCCGCCACCGTCCCCAGCGCGAACGCGAACGCGCCGATCAGCACCATGATGATGCCCGGCAGCTTATCGCGGCTGGCCGAGATGCCGTTGCCGCCCAGCAACGCCGCGATGCCGGCAAAGGCCATCAGCATCGCCGCGATTCGCAGCCAGGTCATGCGCTCGCCGAGAACCAGCCACGCCAGCACCGAGGCCCAGACCGGCATCGTGTAGGCGATCACGGCCGCCTCGCTGGCGGGCAGCCACAGCAAAGCGAGGCCCATCAGCGTCATCCACAACGTCACGTTCAAAAACGACAGCAGTAGCAAACGCGGCCACTGATCGCGCGGCACGCGCAGGCTCTGGCCCCTCGCCAAGGCCAACGCCGCCAGCAACAGACCGCCGACCACGCCGGTGAGGCCGCGCGCGGACATCGGTGGCCACTCGGTCAGAAGGTACTTCATGACTGGCCAGTTCAGGCCCCACCCCACCGACGTGATGGCGAGACAGATCAAACCGGCAGGCGCGAGACGCGCGCGGGCGGCGGGCTGGGCAGAGTCTGTCATGCAATGAGGGTCCGGCAAGATGAACCGGAACATGGCGCGAAACTCGGCATGGCACCACCCGGAAACCGGACATGGCTGGCATCAGTCCTGATCGGCGCGCCCGACTCGGCCGCGTTTACGGATGAAACGAAAAGCAAGCCGGGATCGCTTAAAAATTGTCGGAAAATATCTGCCCTGTGAAAAGCGGGTGCAGGCTCGGATAGCGGGCTCCGCGGATAAAATTTCGGCTTCCGAATCCGTGAACAGTGTCCGATACTTGGCTCCAATCAGGATGAGGCTTATCCCCTGGTTATCCCCCGCTGACACCATATTTAGTACTAGGTTAAGGAACTCGCACTACTCCTTGACGGGCGCGGGAGAGTCGGCCTAGTTTTCGATCCGTCGGCGCGAGCGTGTTTTCAGTTGCTCGCCGACACTCACATCCGGGTCAAAGACCAGCCGCTCCACCGATCGCTCCGCGACCGGAGGCCGGATTGTCTCGCGCGAAATTCAGAGCCCCGGCACGCGCCGCCGGAGCCGCCAAACAGGATTGCCGCGCGTTAGTCAAAGCGCTCGGCCCATAGCAACACCACCGGCACCGCGATGCGGCCACCGGACCATACGGGGACGACCACGATGAAATTCGAACGCCGCTACACCACCTCTGGCCAGTCCCCTTACGCGGACATCGCGTTCCGTATGACGACCTCGGAAATCAAGAATCCGGACGGGTCGATCGTGTTTCGGCTCGAGAATGTCGAAGTGCCCGACGTGTGGTCGCAGGTCGCCTCCGACGTGCTCGCCCAGAAGTATTTCCGCAAGGCGGGCGTCGCCTCGCGCCTGAAGAAGGTCGAGGAAGAAACCGTGCCGTCGTGGCTGTGGCGCTCGGTGCCCGACACCGTCGCATTGGCCACCCTGCCCGAGGCCGAGCGCTTCATCAGCGAACTGTCGTCGAAGCAGGTGTTCGATCGCCTCGCCGGCTGCTGGACCTATTGGGGCTGGAAGGGCGGCTATTTCACCACCGAGGACGATGCCAGCGCCTTCTTCGACGAACTGCGTTTCATGCTCGCCAAGCAGATGGTCGCGCCGAACAGCCCACAATGGTTCAACACCGGCCTGCATTGGGCTTACGGCATCGATGGCCCCGGCCAGGGCCACTATTACGTCGA
>JAQGJY010000141.1 GCA_028290325.1 Tardiphaga sp. | reverse complement strand
GCGGACGCCGCCGTCGCGCCACCGCCCCTCGATACGCTGCAGCCGACCGCCAAGGAGGCGACGCCCGGCGTGGCGGCGAGCGCCGAGGACACGGAGCTGCCGCCGGTCGTCGCGGAGGTGAGGGCCGAGATCACGCCGGAGCCTCTGCCACCGGCTATCGCGGTGGCAGCCCAGCCATTCCCTCCGTCGGCGGCAGCTGTCGCACCGCCTCTCGAGGCCGTCGCCGAGATCCTGCCGCCGGTGCCCGCGGAGCCTGCCGCTATGGCAAAAATCGACGATCCCGTGAAGGTGGAGACACCGTCCCTGTCGCAGCAGGTCGCCGCATTCCCCGAACCCGACCTCACCGGCTCGACACCCGCGCCGCAGGCCGCCGCCGCGCCGAACGTCGTCACCGAGCCGCCGCTCGTCAATGCGACACCAATCCGCAAACCGCTGATACCGATTGATCGTCCGGCCGCCGCCGACGCGGTTGCCGCTCTGCCCGATCCGGCCGTCAGGGCTGCCGCAGCACAGACTGTGAGGCCGGTGGTCCGTCAGCGCAGGCCGGCCGTGAAGCGCGCCGCAAAGCAGCCGAAGCGTCGTGTCGTCGCGCGTCCGGCGCCACCGCGACGGCCCGCCGCCGTGCAACATCCGGCATCGCCTTTCGGCACGACGCCTTTCGGCGCGACGCCGTTCGGCGCGACGCCGTTCGGCACTTGAGCCATCGCGCCTTGATGGCTCAAGGCGGGCAACCATGCTGCTCGCAATGACGAGAGATGCGGCCGGATTGCCTAGGCCGCGCCCGTCGCGACGACGGGTCCATCCGGCAAGCCCCATTCCGCCCACGAGCCATCGTACAACGCCGTGTCGTTCAAGCCGATGCGCGCCAGCGCCAACGTGATAACGGCCGCGGTGACGCCGGAGCCACAGGTTGTGACGATCGGTCGCGTCAGATCGACGCCGGCGGCGTTGAAGATGTCGCGCAGTTGGTCGGCGGATTTGAGCAGGCCCGTGTCAGCTTCGTAGAGCGTGTTGAACGGCACGTTGAGGCTGTTCGGAATGCGACCCGCGCGGCGGCCGGGCCACGGTTCGGCGACGCTGCCCTCGAAGCGCTCTTTGGCACGGGCATCGACCATCTGCTCGCGGCCGGAGACGACATTCTTTTCCATGTCGTCGCGATCGCGGACCCGCCCGCTGTCATAATGCGCGTGGAACGTGCCGGGCGCGTGCCAGACCTTTTCGGCGTTGACCGCGCGGCCTTCGGCGAGCCAGCGCTTCAAGCCGCCATCAAGCACGCGGATGTCGGCATGGCCGAAGACGCGAAAGGTCCACCACGCCCGCGGCGCGCCCATGTAGTCGCCGCGATCATAGACGATGACCGTATGTGTATTCTCGATGCCGAGTTGACCGATCTCGCGCGCGAACAGGAGCGGCGGCGGCAGCATATGCGGCAGCGAATTGGTGCGATCGGCAATCGCGTCGATGTCGAAGAACGCCGCGCCCGGCAGATGTCGCGCATCATATTCCTCGCGCGCGGTCGGCGGCCGCATCGCCGGCATCCGGAACGAGGCGTCGAGCACCCGCACATCCGGATTATCGAGATTGGCGGCCAGCCACTCGGTTGAAACCATCGGGTCGTTCGATGTCAGCATATCCGTCTTTCAAAATGAATTACGTCAGGTCGATTATACTGGCACGCGGACGGTCGCGCGCAAGCCGCCCATGGGGCTGTCGCCCAGCGTGATATCGCCGCCATGCGATCGGGCGATGTCGCGCGCGATGGCCAGGCCAAGCCCGGTATTGCCCTCATCCTGGTTGCGTGAATCGTCGAGTCGCAGGAACGGCTTGAACACCTCCTCGCGCATCTCCAGCGGAATACCCGGCCCATCATCATCCACCGTGATGGTGAGATAGCGATGATCGCGTTGCCCGGTGATCGCGATCGCGTCGGCGTAACGCGCGGCATTCGAGACAAGATTGGCGAGGCAGCGCTTGAACGCCGCCGGCTTCACCGTCACCACCGGCAACCCGTTGAATACCACGGTCGCGGCGTGACCGTGACGCTCGGCGTCACTGCGCAAGTCTTCCAGCGCCAGCGCCATGTCGGTGGGTTTCGCGCCTTCGCCGCTATCGCCGCGCGCGAACGCCAGATAGGCCTCCAGCATCGCGGCCATTTCATCGACATCTTTCCGCATCCCGTCGACTTCCGGGCTGTCGCCGATCAGCGCCAGTTCGAGCTTGAAGCGCGTCAGGATGGTCCGAAGATCGTGCGACACGCCGGCCAGCATCGCGGTGCGCTGTTCGATGCTGCGCTCGATGCGGGTCTTCATCTCGATGAAGGCCTGCGCCGCGCGCCGCACCTCGCTGGCGCCGCGCGGCCGGAAGTTCGGCGCGTCGCGACCCTTGCCGAAACTTTCGGCGGCGTCCGCCAGCCGCAGGATCGGCCGGATCTGATTGCGCAGGAACAGCACCGCGACGATCAACAGGATCGACGATGTCCCGACCATCCAGAACAGAAAGATTTCCGAGTTCGAGGCATAGGCCGCGCTGCGCTGCGCGAACACGCGCATCACCGCGTCATCGAGCTGGATGCGAATCTCGACGAGGTTCGAGCGGCCGACCGTGTCGATCCAGTAGGGCCGCGTGATCTGGCGGCCAAGCTGCACCGACAACGTCTGATCGAGCAGCGAAAAGAACGGCTTCGGTCCCGGCGGCGGCATATCGCCGACCGGCAGGAAATCCACCACGAGACCGAGCCGTTGCTGCGCGATGCGCTTGATCTGGCTGCGGTCCTTGTCCTGCGGATATCCGGCATAGACGTCGATCAGCCCGGCGATGTCCTGCACCACCGCGGCCGACAGACGCCGTGTCACCGTGTTCCAGTGCCGCTCCATGAACACGAAGGCGACGACGGATTGCAGCACCACCATCGGCACGATCATGATGAGCAGCGCGCGCGCGTAGAGACCCTTCGGCATGATGCCCTTGAAGGCATTGCCGAGCCGGTTGTTAGCCGCCGCCACCCGCCGCGACGCGGTGCGAATGATGGTAAGGCCGGTATCGATGGTGCTCATGCGCGACCGCCTGTCATGGCGACGCCACCAGCCGATAGCCGATGCCGCGCACGGCTTGCAGGAACAACGGATTGGCCGGATCGTGCTCGATCTTGCGACGCAGCCGGTTGATCTGCACGTCCACCGCGCGCTCGTTGACGGTGCCACCGCCGCCGGTGAGATCGCCGCGCGGCACGGTCTCGCCGGGCGCGACGGCGAGCACGCGCAGCATGTCGCGTTCACGGTCGGTCAGATGCACGACCTCGTCGCCCTTGCGCAATTCGCCGCGCTCGAGATGGAACAGGTAAGGCCCGAACGAGACCTGCTCGATCTGCGCCATTGCCACCGGCGTCGCCCGTTTCAGGATGTTGCCGATCCGCAGCACGAGCTCGCGTGGCTCGAACGGCTTGGCGACGTAATCGTCCGCGCCGATCTGCAAGCCCTCGATGCGACTTTCGGATTCGTCGCGCGCCGTCAGCATGATGATCGGCACGACAGACGAGGTGCGAATGAAGCGCGCGAGATCGAACCCGGTCTCGCCGGGCATCATCACGTCGAGAATGAGAAGATCGAAATGCAGGCCGATCAATTTAGCACGGGCGTCCTTCGCGCTCATCGCCGTCGTCACGCGATAGCCTTCGCCGGACAGAAAGCGCGATAACAGATCGCGAATGCGGCGGTCGTCATCGACCAGCAGAAGATGCGGCGCATCGTCCGCGGGTTGAACCGGCAATCGCGCCACGCGAGCAGTCTGCATCACGATTGATCCTGTTGATGGGCTTTCGCCGTGACCTTGTCGTTCGTCATGATCGCGTTCAGCACTTTGTCGGGATCGTCGCGGTCGATCATGCCGCGCAGAAACTGCTGGACGGCCTCCGCGCCTTCCGGGGAAAGGCCGGCCATGGCGCGCGCGATACGGTCGGTTTGCAAGCCCGCCAGTTGCGCCACCAATGCCTCCCCCTTCGCGGTGGCGAAAAGGAGGCGCTGGCG
>JAQGJY010000113.1 GCA_028290325.1 Tardiphaga sp. | reverse complement strand
GAATCCGAAATACGTCACCGCGATGGAAGTCACCAACGACTACAAAGGCGGCTATTGGGAAGATCAGGGCTACAACGATTATAGCGGTCTTTGATTGTTTCCTAGGTTGGCGAACGTGCGGCGCTGACGGTTTCGTCGCGCGGTGCGTTCAGCCCGCCGAAACCCACTTGTTGGGCACGGCATGAGGAACCGCTATGCCCAGCTTACGGAACTAGAGCTGCTGCAAAGGCCGTTGCGACCATGCCAGCAACGCGCCGAGGCCCAACATCGCGGCTGACGCCAGCAGCGCCGAATCGAGGCTGCCGGTCGCGTCGGTGATCGCGCCGATCGCGATCGGGCCAAGCGTCTGGCCGACGCCGAACACCACCGTCATGACCGCGATCGCCGCCGGCCACGCGCTTTGCGGATAATTGACCCGCACGAACGCCGTGGTCGAGGCGACCACCGCGAAGAACGACGTGCCGAACACCACGGCGGAGATGCCGAGCAGCAACGGCCCGTGTCCGAGCAGCGGCAGCGCCGCCCCGAGCGCGTTGAAGCCGAGGATGATCGCGGTCGCGCCGCCGGTCCGGCTTCTCGCCAGCACGCCGCGCCAGACCCAGGGCGAGGCGAAGGCGCTCAACCCGATCAGGCTCCAGAACCCGCTCTGCGCGACGGCTCCGCCACCGGCGTCGCGGACATAGGCGATCATGAAGGTCATGTAGGCGATGTAGCCGATGCCAAACAGGAAATAGCCGGCGAGATAACGCGCGACAGGCGCTGCGTGAAAACCGGCGTCGCCGGCCTGTGGCAGCATGGCCTGCGCCGCGACGCGGACCAGCAGAAGCGGCGCCACGATGGCGAGCGACAGCGCGGTCATCGCCAGCCAGACGATCCACCACGACCCCGTGCCGAAGCCGGCCAGCAGAAACGGCGCGATCAGGCCCGAGGTCAGGATGCCGAGCCCCGGGCCGGCGTAGAACAGGCTGAGCAGAAAGCCGGAGCGGGCCGGCTGGGTCTGCGCGATCGTCGCGGCCAGCGCGCCGCCCGCCACGAAGGACAAAGCGGCGCCAAACCCCGCCAGCAGGCGGCCGGCGCTCAGCACCACAAAATTCGCCGAGACGGCGCAGAGCGCCAGCGCGACGATCGCCATCAGCGTGCCGGCTTTCACCAGCGCCAGCAGCCCGTAGCGATTGGCGAGCTTCGCCGCGATCAATGCGCCGGCGAGATAGCCGGCGGCGTTGATCGTGTTCATGAAACCGGCGGCCGAATAGGACCATTGCAGCGTGTCGCGCATGTCCGGCAGCACGAGCGAATAAGCGAAGCGCCCGATGCCGAGCCCGATGGTCGGCGCCAGCGCCAGGATCAGGATCAGGCGCGCGGGATTGAGCGGGGATGGATCGGGGGCGGTCACGGCGGGCTCCGGGCAGGATGCGCGCATGTGGCCTCATTCGTCCGCGCTTCGCAACTGAAGCAACAGAGCTTTGGTGGGCGCGTTCATCGTCCCTCTCGTCATGGGAGACGGAGCGCGCCGTCGGTGATCAGGTTTTGCGGGGAATGTCTAGCGAAGAGGGTCGCCAAAACAGAACAGCCGCCCCATCCTTGCGGATGGAGCGACCGGGCCGTTCTGTTGCTAGGTGGACCTACCCCGAACGGTTACGCCGCGAGGCGCACTTCGTTCATGCTAACGTTATCGTTGGCATTTAGGTTTTTGACCCGATAACGGCGGTATCATGCCGGGCACACTTCAAAGCTTCTTCGCGGCCATCGATCCTATTTCGCCCCCGCCGCAGCAGCCTTGCATTCGGGACCGGTCACTTTCGTGAGGTCCGGAAGCTGCTGGGGTGGAGGCGTCGGGTACTGCCCCCGAGTCTGCCCGCAGTCCACTTTTGAGATTCAGCGCCATCGTCTTGCGACATGGTCAATATAGGCGCTCGCGGGCGGGACGGCAACGTGGTCGTTCGGCCGCACCTTGCCAAGCGCGCACCGCCGCTTTAGCAAACCCGCGCACCGGCTTTTCCCGAGGATCAACGACATGACGACCCACAAGCTGCTTCTTCTGCCCGGCGACGGCATCGGCACCGAGGTGATGGCGGAGGTGAAGCGCCTGATCGACTGGTTCACCGCGCAGGGCATCGCGTCATTCGAGACCGAGCAGGATCTGGTCGGCGGGGCGTCCTATGACGCGCACCGCATCGCCATCACCGACGAGGCGATGGTGCTGGCGCATAAATCCGACGCCGTGATCTTCGGCGCGGTCGGCGGCCCGAAATGGGACGACGTGCCCTATGAATTGCGCCCGGAAGCCGGCCTGCTGCGACTGCGCAAGGATCTGCGGCTGTTCGCCAATTTGCGCCCGGCGGTGTGCTACCCGGCGCTGGCGGAATCCTCCAGCCTGAAGCGTGAGATTGTCGAGGGCCTCGACATCATGATCGTGCGCGAACTCACCGGTGGCGTCTATTTCGGCGAGCCGAAGACCATCACCGATCTCGGCAACGGCCAGAAGCGCGCCATCGATACCCAGGTTTACGACACCTACGAGATCGAGCGCATCGCCCGCGTGGCGTTCGATCTGGCGCGCAAGCGCAACAACAAAGTGACGTCGATGGAGAAGCGTAACGTCATGAAATCCGGCGTGTTGTGGCACGAGGTCGTCACGCAGGTGCATCAGCGTGACTACAAGGACGTGACGCTGGAGCATCAGCTCGCCGATTCCGGCGGCATGAATCTGGTGAAATGGCCCAAGCAGTTCGACGTCATCGTCACGGACAATCTGTTCGGCGACATGTTGTCGGATATCGCGGCGATGCTGACCGGATCACTCGGCATGCTGCCCTCGGCATCGCTCGGCGAGGTCGATGTCAAAACCGGCAAGCGCAAGGCGATGTATGAGCCGGTGCATGGCTCCGCGCCCGACATCGCCGGCCAGGGCATGGCCAATCCGCTGGCGATGATCGCGTCGTTCGGCATGGCGCTGCGCTATTCGCTGGAGCGCGGCGATCTGGCCGATCAGGTCGATCAGGCGATCGCGGCGGTGCTGGCGAAGGGCCTGCGGACGGCGGATCTGAAATCGGATGGCGCGACGATCGTGAGCACGTCGCAGATGGGCGAGGCGGTGCTGACCGAATTGCAGACGTTGATGGGCTAAGCAGCGCTTTTCAAGCGGCTGGACCTTACCCCAAGAAAAACGCCCGGCTCATCGCCGGGCGTTTGCGTTCAAGCCTCGCGGAGGATCAATAGAGCGGGAACGGACGCGGGCCGTTGAAGCCCTCGCCGAGGCCGAAATCCGAATTCGGGCCGAGCGGCTGGCGGTCCAGCGGGCGGTTGTTGTTCTCCTGGCCGAACGTCCGGCCGGGCGGGAAAGCGTAATCGGTGAACTTGCGATCGCCGGGCAGCACTTCGGTGCCGGCATCGAGCCAGGACCGGCGCGTCACGTAAACGCGGGTGCGCGGGCCGGATTGATAGGACGAATTCGGGCCGCTACGGCCATAATAAGGACGGCCGCGCTCGTCATAGCGCTGCTGCGCGCTGGCGGACGAGATCGCAAAGCCGGTGACGACCACGGCGGTGGCGGCGAACAGAACCGCGAAGCGCTTGGCGGCGGGAAATGCTGGGGTCATCGTGTCCTCTTGGCAGAAAGTGAACGGCCGTGAAGCCGGCTTAGATCGGTTTGGGTCCATCTAGCGGGTCGCGGCAGGGGGCGGCAAGGTCAATCCGGCCACACCCGATCACTATTCCGGCGC
>JAQGJY010000107.1 GCA_028290325.1 Tardiphaga sp. | reverse complement strand
CGCGAAAACTGAATTCGGTCTTGATGCGCGGCTCCACCGTGCCGACGACGGCGTCGTCGCCGGTCATGATCGGCCGCACCACCATCGACAGCACCGGGCGAATGGGTTCGGGCGCGGCTTCCTTCTCCTTGCAGGCGGCAAGGCCGATGCAGGCGGTCAAGGCGGCGCCGAGGCCGATCGAACGACGCGCGCTCATTTGTCGTCTCTTTCGAAGGTCACGATTTGGCCGACGCTGAGCATCTTGTTGCCTTCGGTGACGACGCGCTCGCCCGGCGCGAGGCCGTCCTTGATGATAACCGTTCCGGTCTCGTAGCTGTCGATCACGACGGGCTTCAGCGAGACGGCCCTCGAGGCGGGATCGACGATCCACACCGCCGGCCCGTTGGACCCCGCCGTCAGCGCGCTCCAGGGCAGGATCACGCGCTGCACCGGCTTCCACTGCCCGGTGCCGGTCACGATGCTGCCGAGCGTCATCGCCGCCGGCGGATTGTCGATCGTCAGCTTGACGCGCACGGTGGATGTCTTCGGATCGATCGTCGGCGAAATCTCGCGGACATGGCCGGTCGCTTTGACCTCGGGGTTGGACACCAGATTGAGCTGCACGACATCGCTGTCATATTGCTGGAAGAAGATCGACTCATAGACGTCGATCACCGCGTCACGCGCGCCATCCTGCGCCAGCGTGAACGCCGTCTGCGCCGCCTGCGCGATCTGCCCGACTTCGATAGTGCGGGCGGTGATGAGACCCGGCGCGGACGCGCGCAGATTGGTGTAGCTCAGCGCGTCGTTGGCCGTGGCGAGTTGCGCCTTGGCACCATCGAGCGAGCCCTCGGCGGTTCGCAGCGCCTGTTGCGCCTGATCAAAGGACGGCCGCGTCGTGAAGCCTTTTGCCAGCAGTCCCTGCTGCCGTTCGAAATTGCTGGTGGCGACGCGCAATTGCGATTCGGCGGCGGCGACGGTCGCCTTGGCCGATTCGATGTCCGCCAGTTGCTCGGTCGGATCGATTTTGGCCAGCACGTCACCCGCGTTCACATGCGCGCCGACATCGACCATCCGCTCGACAACGCGGCCGGACACGCGAAACGCCAGATCGGCCTTGAAGCGCGCCTGCACGTCGCCGGTCAGCGCCACCGACGCCTGCCGCGTCCGCAATTTGACGATCTCGGTTTTCACCAGCAGCGCCTGTGGCGGCGGCGCATCGGGATTGCCGCAGCCCGCCAGCAACGCGGCGGTCAGCAACAGGGCGGCGGATACGACGATACGAGGCATGGCGAGGTCCAGGGCGAGGTCCAAGGCGAGGCGCGCTGCGAGTTTCGTAGCGCGGAAGCGCAGAACCCAGAAGTATTATTGACTAACCCGGAAGTCAATAATAGATTGAGGGCTCCACGGAACGAGGTATGATTGGGCGATGCAGGCTCCAACGACGACGCGGGCGCGCCGCAAGGCGGAACGGCCAGCCGAAATCCTCGACGCGGCTTTCGAGGAATTCGTCCGCAACGGCTACGCGGCGACGCGCCTCGAAGATGTGGCGCAACTTGCCGGCGTCACCAAAGGGACGATCTATTTCTATTTCGACACCAAGGAGCGCGTCTTCGAGGAGATGATTCGGCGCAACTCGCAGCCCATTTGCGACGAGCTGACCGCCTTTATCGCGACGCTCGACGGCCGTTACGTCGATCGGCTGCGGACCCTGATCGCGTTTTTGTATCGCCGGATCGTGGAAGATCGCGTCGCCCGCGAGACGATGCGATCGCTGATCGCGGAAGGCCGCCGGTTTCCCGATCTGGTGGACCGGCATTCCGCCGAAGTCATCCAGCCGTTCGTCGAGCGCCTGCGCGAATTGCTGGTGGCCGGAATCGCCGCCGGCGAATTCCGCGACACGCCCGCGTTGAAATTCGCCGAAATCATTCTGAGTCCGATGATGCTGCTCAATGTTTGGGGCATGCTCTACGACGATCGCCGCCAGATCGACGTCAAGGATTTCATCGATGTCCATCTTGATCTGCTGCTTAACGGACTGGCGATCCAGGTCGCACCCTGACGCGACCAATGCAGCGTCATGCGTCAGTGATCGGTCGCTGAGCAACGACTAAAGTTCATCATCGCCAGCCACCGCATTGCCGGCCCGCCGCCGTGGTCGCGGTCATCCGACAAATCGAAGTTGCGTCGGCGGACGCGCCGTGCTTCCTGCTCCCGGTCAACGGTGCTTCCATCGGAAGTGAAACGGGAATGCGGTGCGGGACCAACCTCCCTATGCCGCGGCTGCCCCCGCAACTGTAAACGGCCATCGCGATCCATCAGGCCACTGCCCCCACGGGGGCGGGAAGGCGGATCAAGATGACGGCCGTGAGCCAGGAGACCGGCCGGTGACTCATTCGACACGCGCGACGGTGGGTCGGCGAAAGGGGTCACTATGTCTTGTCCGATCGCGGCTGCTTCGGCAGCCGCTCTTATCCTGTGGTCGCTCTGTGGCGCCGCCCACGCACAATCCACAACTGATCCACTGCCCGAACTGGTCGTCACGGGCGCCACCGGCCCGGCCGCCTATGCTGGAGCGAACGCCACATGGTAACGACCATTGCAGCGCGCCGACGCACCCTGACGACGACCGCGCTTGTCGCGGTCGTCATCGTGCTGGCGCTGGCGTCGCTCGGCACCGGCCCGGTGCGGATGTCGCCGCTGACGGTGCTCGATGCGCTGGCCGGCGGCGGCAGTGACGTGCAGCAGATCATCGTGCGCGAAATCCGCCTGCCACGCGCGATCCTCGCGCTGGCGATCGGCGCGATCCTCGGTCTGTCCGGCGCGGCGTTGCAGGGCCTGCTGCGCAATCCGCTCGCGTCGCCGTCATTGTTCGGGGCGCCGCAATCCGCCGCCTTCGGCGCCGTGCTGATCATCGCGCTCGGCTTGGCCGATATTCGCTCCTATGCATTGCCCGCCGCCGCGATCGCCATGGCTTTTCTGTCGGTGTTCGTGCTGCTCGCCGTCGCGGGCCGCAGCGCCGGATTGCTGTTGCTGATCCTCGCCGGGCTGGCGATCTCGAGTCTGGCTGGCGCCGCGACGGCCTTGGCGCTGAACTTGTCACCGAATCCGTTCGCCGCGCTTGAGATTTCGTTCTGGCTCCTTGGCTCATTGGATGATCGCAGCTTCCGCCATGTCATGCTGGCTTTGCCCTTCATCATCGCGGGCGCGATCGTGCTCATGAGCCAGCGCGCGGCATTTCGGGCGCTCAGCCTCGGCGAGGAAACCGCGCAGAGCCTCGGCGTCCATGTCGGCCGGCTGCGCTTGCTGGTGATCGCGGGCGTCGCGCTCGGCGTCGGCGGCGCGGTCGCCGTCGCCGGAACGATCGGCTTCATCGGCCTCATCGCGCCGCATTTGATGCGCCCGCTGATCGGCCACGATCCGGCACGGCTGTTGATTCCAAGCGCGTTGACCGGCGCGGCCTTGCTCCTTGCCGCCGACATCGCCGTCCGGATCATTCCGTCGACGACCGACATCAAGGTCGGCGTGCTGACCTCGCTGATCGGCGTGCCGTTCTTCCTCTACCTCATCCTGCGCGAACGTCGCGCTTTGAGCGGAGGCGTCGCATGAACCCGACCGCGTTCCTCACCGCCCGGCATCTCGACGTCGCGCTCGGCGGCCGCAAGGTCCTGCGTGACGTGTCATTCGCGTGGCCGCGCCGACAGTTCGTGGCGCTGGTCGGCCCCAATGGCGCGGGCAAGACGACGTTGCTGCGCGCGCTCGCAGGGCTGATCGACTCGTCCGGTACGATCCTGATCGGCGATGACACCCTGACCGATCTGTCGTTGCGCCAGCGCGCGTTGCGGTTCGGCTATTTGCCGCAGGGTCACGTCGTGCATTGGCCGCTGCCGGTGCGCGATGTCGTCGCCCTCGGCCGCTATCCGCATGGCGCGACCGATCCGGATCGCCTGGCGCCGCGCGATCGTGACGCCGTCGCCCGCGCGATGAGCGCCACCGCCATCACAGAGTTTGGCGATCGCCGCGTGACCGAACTCTCCGGTGGCGAGCGCAGCCGCGTCGCGTTGGCGCGCGTGCTGGCGCTGGAGGCGCCGGTCGTGCTCGCGGACGAGCCGACCGCGTCGCTCGATCCGCGCTATCAGCTCGACGTGATGCGGACGCTGCGCGTCGCCGCCGATCAGGGCATGCTGGTGATCGTGGTGACCCACGATCTCGGCCTCGCCGCGCGCTTCGCCGATCGCGTGCTGGTGCTGTCCGGAGGCTGCCTTGTTGCCGAGGGACCGCCGGCCGAGGCGTTGTCGGACCAGATGATCGGCGACGTGTTTCGCGTGACCACTTACCGCGCCGAGCATGAGCGCGCTGCGATCATCGTGCCGTGGGCGGGGCTCTGAGATGCGGTTATTCGCCCGTCTGTTTGAGCGCCGCCGCCAATCGATCCAGAGCCGGTTGATCGGGCGGCAAGCCGAAGCGCAACAACCCGCCGTCCCACTCGAAACGCCGGCACCAGATCTTCTGTCGCGCGAGGCCCGCGTGAATCAGCGTCGCGTCGCGATGGCGCGCCAGCCGATACAAGGTGGTGCCGCCGACGATCGCGCAGCCGTGCTGACACAAGACGTGGTCGAGCCGGTCGGCCTGGCGCGCGAGACGCTCCCGCATGCGGTCGCGCCAGTCATGATCGCGCAACGCCCGCGCCCCGACGATCAGCGCCGGCCCCGAACAGGCCCAAGGCCCGATCGCGTTTTGAATAGCGTTGGCGATGTCGGCGCGCGCGATCGCGAAACCGAGCCTGATGCCGGCAAGGCCGTAGAACTTTCCGAACGAGCGCAGCACCACGACCGGATCGTCGCGGCACAGAGCGACCGCGCTGATGTGCTCGCTGACATCCGCGAAGGCCTCGTCGATCACCAGCCAGCCGCCGCGCGCTCGCAACGATGTGGCGAGCCGCGCAAGCGCCTCGCGATCGACGATGCGCCCGTCGGGATTGTTCGGATTGACGATCACGACATGGCGGGTATCGGCCGCCAGCGCGTCGAGACGATCGATCGCGACGACGTCATGCCCGGCCTGGCGCCACGCCGCTGCATGCTCGCCATAGGTCGGCCCGAGGATCGCGACGCGGCCGTCGATCGCCAATCGCGGCAGCCACTGGATCAGCGCCTGCGTGCCGGCCGCCGCGACGATGCCGACGCCATCCGGCACGCCGTAAGCCATGCGAGCGGCATCGCACACGGCGATCTCGTCGGCGCGCGACGGCAGCCGCTGCCAGACGTGATCCGGCAAGGCTTGAACCGGCAAGGCTTGAATCGGATACGACCACGGATTGATGCCGGTCGAGAGGTCGAGCCAGGCCTCCGCCGCGCCGCCATATCGCGCGATCGCGCCGGTGAGATCGCCGCCATGTTTCATCGCGGTGTCATGCCATCATATCGGCGCTGGCGCGAGGGGCTTGGTCTCGCCGTGACGCTGCTCGGCCTCGCGACGACAGCGGCCGTCGCCCAGCCGCGCATCGCCTCGATCAATCTGTGCACCGATCAACTGTTGATGACGCTGGCGGATCCTGACCAGATCCTCGGCCTCAGCCCTTACGCTCGCGATGTCGCGCGCTCGTGGGACGCGACACGAGCGGCGCAGTTTCCGCTGCTCTCCGGCGGCGCGGAAGACGTGCTGGTGTTGAAGCCCGATATCGTCGTCGCCGGCCGCTTCACGAAGCGCGCGACCCGCCAGCTGCTCAAGGACAAGGGCCAGCGCGTCATCGAATTCGACGTGCCGCGATCGCTCGACGACGTCCGCCAGCAGATCATGCGGATGGGCGCGCTGGTGCAGCATCCCGAGCGCGCAACGGCTGAGATCGGGCGGCTCGACGCCGCGATCGAGCGGGCACGCGGCGTCGCCGCGCGAAAATCATTCAGCGTGCTGGCGTTGTCGCGGCGTGGCTGGGTCTCCGGCAGCGACAGCCTGTCGGCGGCGTTATTGTCGGCCGTCGGCTTGCGCAGCGCGGCCGATGGGCTTGGCCTGCGAACCGGCGGCTTCGCGTCGCTGGAAGCGATCGTCAGTCTCAAGCCGGATTATCTGCTGGTGTCGGACAGCGGCGATTACGCCGAGGACGAAGGCCGCGCCTTTCTGCTGCATCCCGCGCTTGAGCGATTTTACCCGGCCTCGAAGCGGATCATGCTGCCCGAGCGGTTGCTGGCTTGCGGTGGACCGATGCTTACCGAAGCGTTGGATCGGCTCGCGACCGAACTTGAGCGCATCGACCGCTGACCATGCCGATCGATCCGGAAACGCTGGTCGTGGTCGTCATCGCGCTCGCCGTCGATGCGATCATCGGCGATCCCGATGCGGTCTGGCGGCGTTGGCCGCATCCCGTGGCGGCGATCGGCCGGCTCATCGCCCTGCTCGATGACGGGCTCAATCGCCAGACGTGGTCGCGCGCGCGACGCAAGGCGGCGGGCGTCGTCGCGATCATCATCGTGGTCGCGATGGCCATCGCGATCGGGCTCGGCCTTGAACGGGCCTTGCGCCATGTCCCCGGCGGGCTCGTTGTCAGCGGCATCCTCGCCTCGATCCTGATCGCGCAGAACAGCCTGTACCGCCACGTCGCCCGGGTCCGCGCCGCTTTTGCTAAAGGCGGCCTGCCGGCCGCGCGCAAGGCGGTGGCGATGATCGTCGGCCGCAATCCCGATGTTCTCGACGAGCCCGCGGTCTGCCGCGCGGCGATCGAATCCTGCGCGGAGAATTTCGCCGATGGCGTGGTCGCGCCGGTGGCCTGGCTGGCTCTGTTCGGGCTGCCCGGCCTGATCGCTTACAAGGCCATCAACACGGCGGATTCGATGATCGGTCATCGCACCTTGCGTCATCAGGATTTTGGCTGGGCCGCCGCCCGGCTCGACGATCTGGTGAATCT
>JAQGJY010000103.1 GCA_028290325.1 Tardiphaga sp. | reverse complement strand
AGAACGAGGCCGTCGTTCATCGCATTCCGCTTGTGCGGGCGGTTGAGCCCGAGCGTCAGCACGGAGCCGATGGTCTCGATCTTGAGCAGCGCGTCGACGGCGGTCACGGCGGTTCCTCTACAATTTTTGAATTAGTTATAGATTATAACGATTGGCCGATGAGTCAATCGCGCCGTGCCGCCGTTGAATGCCGCACTGGAGATGGAGGCACCTTGGCCGAGCCTCGACGCGACCGCGGCGCGACCTCATAGGAAGGCAGCATCCGTCGCGGCGCGGGCAATCATCAAGAGATCAATGAATGAGACATTCAGCCCTCGCCGCGCTGGATGGGGTTTGCCGCGCTGCCCAATTCACATCACCTGATGCACTTGAATTTCAACCCGGTCCGGGTGCCGCGCGCCAACGCCGACGAACAGGCTTTCCATCAACCAGCGATAATTCGGATGGCCGGTTTCGAAGCGCGGCACCGAACGAAAATAGATCAAACTTGGATCAACGATCTCGCCCCGCGCGATGCGGTCCAGCAGATCCTTCGGCCCAAAGCGGACGCCGACATTCTCGATATAGATCACCGCGCCGTCGTCGAGCGCGAAGGCATATTTGGCCTCGACTTCCGTGAAGCCGTCCGGCCGGATGGTCTGGAAATCGGCGCCGACCGGATAGATCGTGCCGTTGAAGCCCTCGCCGCTGACGCTGCCGCCGAGGATCGGAATGATGCGGCGAACGCCGTGGCCAAGATCACCGGCAATGATCGGCGCACCGATCGTGATCTTGAGACTGAAGACATACTTGGTCGCGAGCATCGGAACAGTCATCATCCCACCATGCGGTTTGGCAGCCACGTCGCCAGCAACGGAAACAGGATCAACAGCACCAGCCGGATCAAGTCCGTCGCGACGAACGGCAACACACCCTTGAAGATCGTCGCCATGCTGACGTCCTTGATGACGCTTTTGATGACGAACACATTCATGCCCACGGGCGGATGAATCAGGCCAAGCTCGACGGTCATGACGATGATGACGCCGAACCAGATCGGATCGAAGCCCAGTGCCGTAATGATCGGGAACACGATCGGCACGGTGAGGATCACCATCGCCATTGCGTCCATCAGACAGCCGAGCACGAGATACATTAGCAGGATCAGCGCCAGCACGCCGTAAGGCCCGATGCCGAGATCGGTGAGGAACGTCGTCACCGCCTGCGGCGTCTGCGTGATGGTGAGAAAATAGCCGAAGCACAATGCGCCGATCAGCACGGTAAAGACGGCGGCTGCCGTGCGTGTCGCCTGCAACAGCGATTGCAGAATGCCCTCGCGCGACAGCTTGCCGCGTAATACGCCGATCAGGAATGCGCCCACGGCGCCGACCGCGCCAGCCTCGGTCGGAATGAAGAAGCCGCCATACAATCCGCCGATGACGAACACGAACAGCAACAACGGCGACCACACGTCCTTGATCGCGGCGAGTTTCTCGGCCCATGTCGATTTCGGACCGGCCGGTAGAAAGCCCGGCTTCACCACGCCGATGATGCCGATCGTTATCATGTGCATGACGATCGCAAGCAGGCCGGGAATGACGCCGGCCATGAACAGCTTGCCGATGTCCTGCTGGGTGATGATGCCATACACCGCTAGCACCGTGGACGGCGGCAGCATCGCGCCCAGCGTGCCGCCGACAGCAATGACCCCGGTCGCGAAGGACTGCGGATAATTGAACCGCCGCATCTCGGGATAGGCCACCGCCGAGAACGTCGCCGCGGTCGCGACCGACGAACCGGAGATCGCCGCGAAGCCACCGCAGGCGGCGATGGTGGCGATGCCGAGCCCGCCCTTCCAATGGCCGACGAAGGTATTCGCGGCACGAAACAATTCGCGGCTAATGCCGGAGACCGAGACGAACGCGCCCATCAACAGGAACATCGGGATCACGCCGAACGAATAATCCGTGACGGTCCGCATCGTGGTCTGGCCGATCAGCTTCATCGCGGGCGCAAAGCCGGTGAGATAGCCGAAGCCGGTGATGCCGACGAGCCCCATCGCCATGCCGACCGGCACACGCAACAGCATCAGAACGAAGAGGCTCACGAATCCAATCAGCGCGACGGCATTGTTGCTCAAGTCCATCGCCGCTTACTCTGCCGTCTTGATGTGGGGATCGTGCAGATGATCGGAATGGAAGACGAGCCGCCAAGTCCGCACCGCGATCAGCAACACCGCCGCGACGTCGCCGATCCAGGACACCAGAAAGAACGGCCAGATCGGCACTTGCAGGTCCATCGTCACGATGCCTTCGGCGCGCGTCGAGATCACCTTGTCGAACAGCGTGTAGGTCTGCACGGTCACGACGAACAACAGGACCAAGGTCGCGAAGACGTCGATCCAGCGCTGATATTTCGGCGTTGCATTGGCCCAGACCAGATCGACGGTGATGTGGTTGCCGCGATAGCTGGTGGCGGCGATGCCCCAAAAAATCAGAATGCCGAGCAGAAACTGACCAAAATTGTAATAATCCGGGATCGTCACCGCAAAGAACTTGCGCATGAACACCGCCAGAAACGTGTTCAGCGCGACGATGCCGACGAAGAACGCAGCGATCCATTCGATCGAATCGATGAAGCGATCCATGCCGTTTTTACGGCTGGGCCCGGGTGCGACGACCATGCCGTCAGGGGTGATTTCGGGGCGGCGCGCTGTCATCGCGATTTATCCAAAGACGGCGTTAACATCGAAGCGCCGATGATCCCTCGTCGGAGTGGTGACGCGAATAACCCTCCCCATGCAGGACTGGAGAGGGTTAATTCCCGCGCCTCACGCGGCAGCTAGAGCCCCGCGTCGTGCTTCTTCAGCATCGCTTTCAAATCGGCGTCGATCGCGGCTGCGTCGCCGCCGGCTTTCTTGACCTGATCGGCCCAGCTGGTGTTCAGCGGCTCGACCGCCTTCTTCCAGGTCGCGAGCTGTTCGGGTGTCAACGGATAGACCTCGTGGCCGGCCAGCGCCTTCATCTTGACGCGGCCGTTGGCCTCGAAATCCGTCCACGGATCCGTGACCTTGGACGCCCATTCCGGGGTGCAATGATCGTCGATGATCTTCTTCTGGCCGTCCGACATCGCGTTGTATTTCGCGAGGTTGATGTTGTAGGTGAACACGGTCGTGTAGAGCGGCACGTCGATGTGATACTTCACGACCTTGTCGATGCCGAACAGAAAGATCGATCCCCACGGAAAGGCGATCTCATCGGCCACGCCACGCTCGATCGCGTCACGCGACTCCGGCGCGGAGGCCTGCACGTTGGTGCCGCCGAACAGCTTGACCATTTCGCCGATCGTGCTCTGCGCCGGGCGCACCTTCACGCCCTTGAGATCGTCCGGAACCACGATCTTTTTCTTGCCGTGCAAGGAGCCTGGATCATGGATGAAGGCGAAGCACAGCTTGGTGTCCTTCATCTCGGTCTTGGCGTATTTCTGATACCATTCATTGAGCGCCAGCGTGCCCTTCTTGCCGTCGGAGAACACGAACGGCAACTGGCCGGCCGAGACGATCGGGAAACGGCCGGGCTGATAACCGGGATTGACGTAGGTGATGTCGGCGATGCCATCGCGCGCCATGTCGTAATGATCGAACGCCTTGCCGAGCTGCTCGGAGGGGAACACCGACATCTTGATGGTACCGCCGGAGACCTTTTCGATATCGGCGGCCCAGGCTTGTGTCGCCGGCACCAGCGGATGCGCGGGCGGCACCCACAGCGACACTTTCAGATTGACGGTTTTGTCCTGCGCCAGCGCAGGTGTCACGCAGGCAGCCAATAGCAGCGCCCATACGACTTTCTTCATCAGACGTCTCCCCATGTGATATCGCGGCCTTGGTCGACCTTTGCAGATATTGTTATATGATATAATCACCTTTGCAAGCAGGCGTGGCACGCGCCGTGACGACATGAAGGGGCAGGACGTGCGGACCCAGGTAGCGATCATCGGAGCGGGCCCCGCCGGCCTGCTGCTCGGCCAGTTGCTGCACTCCTACGGCATCGACAACATCATCCTTGAACGAAAGGACCGCGACTATGTGCTGGCGCGGATCCGCGCGGGTGTGCTCGAACAGGGTACTGTGGCGCAGCTTGAACAACTGGGCATTACCGCGCGGCTGCATCAAGAAGGCCTCGTCCATGACGGCATCGAATTGCTGTTCGGCGGCACCCGTCATCGCATCGACCTGAAACAGGCGACCGGCGGTAAAACCGTCACGGTCTATGGCCAGACCGAGGTGACACGCGACCTGATGGACGCGCGCCAGGCGGCGGGTCTCGTGACGGTCTACGACGCCGATAGCGTGTCGCTGCATGATTTCGGCGGCGTGTCGCCGCGTGTTTGCTACGTGAAGGATGGCATCACCCACGAAATCGCCTGCGACTTCATCGCGGGTTGCGACGGCTCTCACGGCGTCTCACGGGCCAGCGTGCCCGCGCAATCGATCCAGACTTATGAGCGCGTCTATCCATTCGGCTGGCTCGGCCTGTTGTCGGATACGCCGCCGGTATCGCCGGAACTGATCTACGCCAATCATCCAAAAGGCTTTGCGTTGTGCTCGATGCGCTCGCCGAGGCGCAGCCGTTATTACGTGCAATGCGCGCTCGACGAGCGGATCGAAAATTGGTCCGACGATCGGTTCTGGGATGAGCTGCGCAGCCGCCTCGATGAGGAGGCGGCCGAGACGCTCGTCACCGGGCCGTCGCTGGAAAAAAGCATCGCGCCGCTGCGAAGCTTCGTCGCCGAGCCGATGCGGTTCGGCACACTGTTTCTCGCGGGCGACGCCGCCCATATCGTGCCGCCGACCGGCGCGAAGGGGCTCAATCTCGCGGCATCGGATGTGCATTATCTGTCGCAAGCACTGCGTGAGTTCTATGCGGACAAATCATCCGCCGGTCTCGACGCCTATTCGACGCGGGCGCTGGCGCGGGTGTGGAAGGCTGTGCGGTTCTCGTGGTGGATGACATCGATGATGCACCGCTTCCCCGACACCGACGCCTTCGGCGCGAAGATCCAGGCGGCCGAGCTGGACTATGTGATCCATTCGCCGATCGCGACGGCGTCGTTGGCCGAGAATTATGTGGGCCTGCCGTATTGAGGCGGTTCCTCAGCGCTCGCAATGATGATGTTGCTGCGCTAGAACCCTGACATGACCATGGACGTCCCCGAAGGCTTTGTACGCCACACCCGCTCCAGCCCGCTCACCGAGCCGTGGGAGCCGATCTACGCCAAGCGCAGCGACAGCGCCGTCATCCTCGCGCTGCGGCTGGCCAAACCACATACCAATTCGCGCGGCATGGTCCATGGCGGGCTGATCGCGGCGCTGGCCGACAACGCGATGGGCTTGTCCTGCGGCGTCAAGATCGACAGCGGCGGAACGCGTCTCGTCACGGTCAGCCTCGCTGTGGATTTCCTCGGCACGGCGCAGATCGGCCAGTGGCTGACGATTGAACCGGACGTGGTCAAG
>JAQGJY010000075.1 GCA_028290325.1 Tardiphaga sp. | reverse complement strand
CGTTGCGCGGCGACGCCCTGCACGAATGCCATCGTTTGCTCGACCAGGCGGTCGCGCTCTTTCATCCATGACGTCATAAGCTTCCCTCAATCCGGCCACATTGTCCCGATCTCCGAAAAACGTCAATCCAAATGCTGTGACGCGGCCCGCCGTGCCTCGTTTCCGGCGAGTATGGTAATCAACCGAGGTCGGCGTCGCCGCCAAAGCCCTATCAAGGCATCGCCGCGGCGCGATCCCGATTGTCCGGTTTTTGCTTCTAATTGCCGTCAGTTCTTATGTATGGACGCGAATTAACGAAGTTTCAACCCAGGCGTGTTGTGACAAAGCCATAAATAGCCTTATACCGGCATTGCAAAGCCATTTCCCCTGAATCGGAGTTTCGATCTATGTCGAACGTCAATCTCAAAAGCCTTTCCGTGCCGCAGCTTCTTTCCTTGCGCTCCGACATCGATGTGACGTTGCAAGCGCGGCGTTCGGAATTGCAGGCCCAACTCGCCGAAATCGGGGGCGGCGGCGGCGGCGGCGCCAGCGGCCGAACCAGCCGAATCAAAGGCTCGAAGGTTGCGGCAAAGTATCGCCACCCCAAGACCGGCGAGACCTGGAGCGGGCGCGGCGGCGTGGCCGGCTGGCTTGCGGCCGAACTGAAGGCCGGCAAGAAGCGCGAAGACTTTTTGATCGGCGGCGGCAAGCCGGCAAAAGCCAAAGCCGCCAAGAAACGCAAAGCCAAAGCCGAATAATTTCGGTCGACCAATCCAGCCGACTATTGGGTCGGCTAAGTCTCAGCGATAGCGTCCACCGAATTTCGATCGGGCCAGCGGCGTTATCGAGACCAACGATCAATCAAGCCCGGCATGCGCTGGACATTTCGGAACGGCGTCAGCGATGATCCGTTACCGCGAGCGGCCAGACGGATGTGCCATGATTGCATCGGATCCACGCGACGGAATTGATCGGCTGGGCGACATGATTGCGGAATCGTCCGCCATCGTGCCGTTCACCGGCGCCGGGATTTCGACCGAAACCGGCATCCCGGATTTTCGCTCGCCCGGCGGTCTGTGGACGCGTCATCGGCCGATTCCGTTCGACGAATTCGTTGCCAGCCAGGACGCGCGCGACGAGGCCTGGCGCCGCCGTTTCGCCATGGATGAGACCTTCACGGCGGCCGAGCCCGGTCGCGGTCATCGGGCGCTGGCTTCGCTGTATCGCGCCGGCAAGATCCCGGCGATCATCACCCAGAACATTGACAACCTGCATCAGGTCTCCGGATTTCTGCCGGACGATGTCGTCGAGCTGCATGGCAACACCACCTATGCCCGGTGCGTCGGCTGCGACGAGGTCTATGACCTCGTCTGGGTCAGATCGCGAATCGATACGACGGGCCATGCGCCGGACTGCGTGGCCTGTGGCGAACCGGTGAAGACCGCGACGATTTCGTTCGGTCAGGCGATGCCGGAGGCGGAAATGCGACGCGCGGCCGACTTGGCGCAAAGTTGCGACCTGTTCCTCGCGATCGGTTCGTCGCTGGTGGTCTGGCCCGCCGCCGGTTTTCCGCAACTGGCGAAAAGCAGCGGCGCGCGACTGGTCATTATCAACAACGAGCCGACCGACCAGGACGATCTGGCCGACCTCGTGATCCGCCATGACATCGGCGAAACGCTGTCGCCGTTCATCGGCAACTGATGCAAAAATGAATCCCTGACGCGCAAGATTGTTTATAGCGGCGCTTTAAGCGATTTTTTATCTATGCGCGCGGGGCGCAAATGTTATCTTTTGATTCGTGAGATTCGCGCGGCGCCAGCGGGAGTCGTTATCGTGGGGTAGGCGCTTAGAACGAGATCGCTCGCGATCGCGTCGGCAGAGTTTAGGATCCGGAGTCATGGGGTCGGACGGTTTTGAGTCCAAGCGACTCGGGCATGCGCCAGTCGGAAGCGACCGCGCCGAAAGCGACCACCGATCGCCTGACCGCGATTTCGCCGGCCGCGATGCTGCGTCCGATCCGTTCGCCGGACTCGACGACGCGGCCGCGAACCTCGTCGAAGTCTCGGGCGTCATCAAATGGTTCGATGCCTCGAAGGGCTACGGCTTCATCATTCCCGACGATGGCAAGCAGGATGTGTTGCTGCATGTCACGGTGTTGCGCCGCGACGGATTTCAGACCGCCTACGAAGGCGCTCGGATCATTTGCGAATGCGTTCAGCGCGCCAAGGGCTATCAGGCGTTTCGCGTCGTCTCGATGGACGAGTCGACCGCGATCCATCCGGCGCAGATGCTTCCAGCGCGCACCCATGTCAGCGTGACGCCAACCAGCGGGCTCGAGCGCGCGCAGGTCAAATGGTTCAACCGTCTGCGCGGCTTCGGCTTCCTGAGCTGCGGCGAGGGCACGCCGGACATCTTCGTGCATATGGAAACCCTGCGCCGCTTCGGCATGACCGAATTGCGCCCCGGCCAATATGTGATGGTTCGCTTTGGGCCAGGCTCAAAGGGCATGATGGCCGCTGAGATCCAGCCGGAAAACGGTACGCCGGGCTTGCTGTCGCACTGAGACCGGGCGCCGGTTTCGGCCGGCGGTGGGTTTCGACCGCCATTGCTCTAACCATCAACTGTCATTCACAAACTGTCGGTTAGAACACGGCAAAGTGCGGACTGCCGCGCCGTGGTCTGGTATTCGCCATGATGCTGCGGCTAGGATTTGTCGGTAGCCTTTGCCTGTCACCAAACCGGATCGTATTGCCATGCGCGTGTCTGACAGAGTCACTTTCACCCGCTCGCCTCTGATGGCCTTGCGTCTCGTTGTTCTGCTGGCGTGGACGCTGATCGGGCAGGGCGCCTTCGCCGCCGACACCGAGCCACTGGAAATTGTCACCAAATCCGGCGTGCAGGTCTTCGCGGTCGAAATGGCGCGCACCGAGGAGCAAAAGACCACCGGCCTGATGTACCGCAAGGAACTGGCCGACGGGCGCGGCATGCTGTTCGATTTCTCGCCGGAGCAGCAGATCTCGATGTGGATGAAGAACACCTTCATTCCGCTGGATATGATCTTCATCCGCGCCGATGGCCGAATTCTGCGGATTGCCGAGAATACCGTGCCGCAATCGCTCAGCATCATCTCATCAGGCGGGCCAGCCAAGGGCGTGCTGGAAGTGATCGGCGGCACCGCGCGGAAATATGGCATCGCGGTCGGCGATCGCGTCGCCCACCCGCTTTTCAAGGGTCGTTGAACGAGTCATAAGCGTCGCGCGCCTTGTGGCGCTGGCGGCGAACGTGTATCGACACGCCAGATCGGGGTATAGCGCAGCCTGGTAGCGCGGCAGTTTTGGGTACTGCAGGTCCAAGGTTCGAATCCTTGTGCCCCGACCATTCCCGGTTCTGACCGACAAGCATCATCGTGACAGCTGGTCCTGACACTTGGTCGTGACTCCTGATCGTGACTCCTCGGCTGCGGCGAAGTGTCTGACGTATCAGCGCGCAGCCGTCGCCATTCAGCCGTGGTTCAGCTTCATAGGATCAATCTCCGACCATCGGCAACCAATCCAGCGATCCGCTGTTGTCGTGACCATTAGACAAGCACTGGAGGATATCCATGAAGTTGAAATTTGTACTGGCCGGCTTGGCCGCCCTCGGCGGCGCCGCGCTCGCCTCCGGTTCCGCGTCGGCCGCGATGCCGAATGGCCTGCCGGGCGTTGGCGCCCCCGCCAATGTCGAGCAGGTTCGTCTGGTTTGCGACGCCTATGGTCGTTGCTTCCGCACCCCGGGTTACGGTTACGGCGGCGGCCCGCGCTTCTACGGAGGCGGCCCGCGCTATTACGGTGGCGGCGGCTATGGTCGTCCACGCTTCTACGGCGGTGGCGGTTACGGTCGTCCGCGCTTTTACGGCGGTGGCCGTGGCTACGGCTACGGCGGCGGTTACGGTCGCTACTGATCTGGCGGATCCGCCGAATCGAAAAGGAGGGCACTTGCCCTCCTTTTTTATTGCTCGCGTTTGGCGAAACGGCGGGGTTATACAGGAGGTTTCGCGTCGGGATCGGACGGCGCAGCGACCGCGTCGGGTTTTTTGAGCGGCTTGTCCTGCTTCTTCGACCAGGAAATATAATAGGCCACCAGGGTAATGAGCGCGAGGCCGGTGACGCTGACGAAGACTTGCGCCATCAGCGAACCCGAACTCATCATCAGTTGGAAATGACCGACGAAGGATAGAAAAACGCCGACGCAAAACACCGCCAGCGATTGCTGGCCGCATTTGACGAGCGGCTGAAATACACGCCATTCCAGCCCGGCCCAATCCTTCGGCACGAAGCGCGTCACGAAGAAGGCGATGACGACGAAATGCAGCACCCGATAAGGCGCCAGATTGGTCTTGTCGTTCGGATTGAAGGCGTCGAACAGCCACTGCGGAAACAGCGCGCCGAATTCGGGAAACCGGCCGGCCATGGTCATGAGAAGCGCGAACAGCAGATAGGCCACGCCAAAATACAGCACAAAGCTTGATTTGATGACCGACCGCGATTCCGTCGCGCCGCCGAGCGCGAACCACGCGCCGAACACGAAAAGCAATTGCCAGGTGTAGGGATTGAAATACCAGACGCCGCTCGGATAGCCCTGCAAATTCCAGCCGAACTGGCGCGCCGCGAAATACAGCACCAGCGAACCGATCATGGTGAGATCGGGCTTGCGCAGCATCAGCCACAGCACCGGCGGAAAGAACGCCATCAGCACGATGTAAAGTGGCAGAACGTCGAGATTCAGCGGTTTGAAGCGCAGCAGCAGGCCCTGCGACAAGGTCTGGATCGGATTATCAACCAGTCCGGCGACATTGAACTCGCTGATAATATCGGGGTCGTTGTAGCGCTGCGCGACATAGCCGATCGCGGCGATGTAGATCACGAACAGAATGATATGCGCGACGTAAAGCTGCCAGACCCGTTTGGTCAGCCGGGTCGCGCCGACGATGAAGCCGCGCTCCAGCATCATCTTGGCGTACACGAACGACGCCGTGTAACCGGAAATGAAGACGAACAGATCGGCCGCGTCACTGAAGCCGTAATTGCGCGGCGTCACCCAGTTGACGATGTTCTCCGGGATATGGTCGAGAAAAATCCACCAATTGGCGATTCCACGAAACAGATCGAGCCGAAGGTCGCGGCCTTTGGGCGGCAAGGTGGCGTGAATGTCCATGAGGGCGTCTGCAATCGGCTCGAAACGGATCGGAAAGCCGCGTGGGGGCTGACATTGTCACGGCGCGGCGGACGGAATATACCAAATCAAGGAAGTCAGTCTCTTAGCGCATGATCCGCCAGGATGTCAGCGGTTTCATCGCGATCGCATACAGGACCACAATCGTCCATGACCGCACGGATCTACAAACAAGCCAAGAACGCGATGCAGTCCGGGACGGCCAAGACCCGCGACTGGCAGCTCGACTACGAGCCCGAACAACCCCGGATGATCGAGCCGCTGATGGGCTGGACCTCCTCGGGCGACATGAAGCAGCAATTGACGCTGCGCTTCGAGACGAAGGACGAGGCGATCGCTTATTGCGAGCGCGAGGGCATTCCCTATCAGGTGCTGGAGCCGAAAGAGCAGAAGCGCCAGATCGCGGCCTATGCGGACAATTTCGCTTTCCGTCGCAGCGAGCCCTGGACTCATTAAGAAAGACGCTTGAAAAACACGCTTGTGCGGCGGTGATAGCCTGTCGAGACAAGTCTCGACAGGCTATCCGTTGTAACACGCCGCCGACCAAGCCGCACTCAGCGGGCGATCAAACACCACAAGCGGGAGGCCCAAAGGAAACCCATGGCGCTTCGGTCCAGCATCGATCCGACCTCGTCGGAATTCAAAGGCAATGCCGACGCCATGCGCGTTCAGGTCGCCGATCTGCAAAGCCGGCTGAAGGCGATTTCCGGCGGCGGCGGCGCGGCCGCGCGGGCCAAACATACGGCGCGCGGCAAGATGCTGGCGCGGGACCGCGTCGATCTGATGGTCGATCCCGGCACCGCGTTTCTGGAATTGTCGCCGCTGGCGGCCAACGGCCTTTACGGCGGCGACGTGCATTCGGCGAGCGTCGTCACCGGCGTCGGCCGGGTCTCGGGCCGCGAATGCGTGATCGTCGCCAATGACGCCACGATCAAAGGCGGCACCTATTATCCGATCACCGTGAAGAAGCATCTGCGCGCGCAGAAGATCGCGCGGCAGAACAATCTGCCTTGCATCTACATGGTCGATTCCGGCGGCGCGTTCCTGCCGCAGCAGGACGAGATTTTCCCCGACGAGCGCAACTTCGGCCGCATCTTCTACAATCAGGCGCAGATGTCGGCGCAGGGGATTCCGCAGATCGCGGTCGTGATGGGCTCGTGCACCGCCGGCGGCGCCTACGTGCCGGCGATGTCCGACGAAAGCGTCATCGTCCGCAATCAAGGCACGATCTTTCTTGGTGGTCCGCCTTTGGTGAAAGCCGCGACCGGCGAGATCGTCACCGCCGAAGAGCTCGGCGGCGCCGACGTGCATTCGCGCCAATCGGGCGTGACCGACCACTACGCGCAGAACGACGCGCATGCGATCGGCATCGCGCGCCGGATCGTTTCGACATTGAAGAAACCCGCGCGCAACCGCGCCAACTGGGAAACGCCGCGCGAACCGTTGTTTCCGGCCGAGGATGTGTATGGAATCATCCCATCCGACCCGCGCAAGCCTTATGACGTTCGCGACATCATCGCGCGGCTTGTCGACGGGTCGGAGTTCGATGAGTTCAAGAAGCTGTACGGCACCACCCTGGTGACCGGCTTCGCGCGGATCTGGGGTCATCAGGTCGGCATCATCGCCAATAATGGAATCCTGTTCAGCGAAAGCTCGCTGAAGGGCGCGCATTTCATCGAGCTGTGCTGCCAGCGCGGCATTCCGCTGGTGTTCTTGCAGAACATCACCGGCTTCATGGTCGGCAAGAAATACGAAGCCGGCGGCATCGCCCGCGACGGCGCGAAGCTGGTCACGGCGGTGGCGACGGCCAACGTGCCGAAATTTACCGTCGTCATCGGCGGCTCCTATGGCGCGGGCAATTATGGCATGTGCGGGCGTTCCTATTCGCCGCGCTTCCTGTGGATGTGGCCGAACGCGCGCATCTCGGTGATGGGCGGCGAGCAGGCGGCGATGGTGCTGAGCTCGTTGCGCCGCGACAGCATCGAGAGCAAGGGCGGCACGTGGTCGGCCGAGGAAGAGGATGCCTTCCGCGCCCCGACACGCCAGCAATTCGAGACGCAGGGCAGTCCCTATTATGCGACGGCGCGGATCTGGGACGATGGCGTGATCGACCCCAAGGATACACGGCTGATGCTCGGGCTTGGACTTGAAGCCGCGAGCAACAAGCCGATCGAGCCGGTGAAATTCGGCCTGTTCAGGATGTGATGATGAACTCTCCCGCACAGTATCGCCGTTTTCGCACCTTGCTGATCGCCAATCGCGG
>JAQGJY010000089.1 GCA_028290325.1 Tardiphaga sp. | reverse complement strand
TCGGCGACGCGATCGAGTGGCGCCCAGCGCCACGCATCGAATTCCGCCGGCTGGCCGTTGCGCTCGGTCAGCGGATCGACCTCGTCGTCGCGGCCGGTGAAGCGCAATGCGAACCATTTTTGTCGCTGGCCGCGAAATTGCGAGAAACGATGCGGCGGGCCGACATACGCGGGAAACTCGTAGGTCATCCAGTCGGTCTCGCCGAGCATGGCGGCGTCACGGATGCCGGTTTCCTCCCATAATTCGCGCATCACCGCATCGCGCGGATCCTCGTCGGCATCGATGCCGCCTTGCGGCATCTGCCATTCGAGACCCGGCAGAATGATTTCGGGACCGTCGTCCTTGTAACGCCGCGCGATCAGCACGCGGCCGTCCGCATTGAACACAGCGATGCCGACATTCGGACGATAGGGTTTGTCAGTCACGCCGGTCTCTCCGCAATGACGGCTGCAGCCAACCTCACGCCCCCGCCAGCCCGGCGAATTCCTTGACGACACGCTCGTAAACCGGGCGTTTGAACGGCACGATCAGGTTCGGGAGGTTTTTCATCGGCTCCCAGCGCCAGGCGATGAACTCCGCTTTGTTGCCCTGCGGCGGATGCGTGACGTTGATTTCCTTGTCATCACCCGTGAAGCGTACCGCGAACCACTTCTGGCGCTGGCCGCGATAGCGGCCTTTCCAGGCGCGGCCGGCGACGGTGCGCGGAATATCGTAGATCAGCCAGTCCGGCACCTCGCCGAGTTTCTCGACGGAGTGCACGCTGGTCTCCTCATAGAGTTCGCGCTTCGCGGCGGCCCATGTGTCTTCACCGGGATCAACGCCACCCTGCGGCATCTGCCAGACATGAGTCTCGTCGACATGCTCGATGCCGCCAGCGCGGCGGCCGATGAAGACCAGCCCCGCTGCGTTGATCAGCATCATGCCGACGCAGGTGCGATAGGGCAGATCTTCGTAACGCGCCATTCCGTCAAAACCTCTTCGTGTGCCTGAGACAGCCACCATCATTCCGGGCCCTTCTCGAAATCGACCTGTCGATTATCGCGCGCGCGCCCCGGAATGACGGCGTCTGTTGCGACCGTGATGGTCCATGATCATTCTAGCTCGATTTTGATTTCAACATCGCCGTTGTCAATGGCGCGAGCATGATGCCGCGCGTCTCAAGCTGCTTGGCCCAGGCGGCGATGCGTTCGATCGAAATCGGCAGCGCGGAGGCGATGCCGATCGCGGTGCCACGCTCGCGCGCCTGCGCTTCGAGTTTGGCCAGCGCGCGATCGATCTCGGCCGATGTCGGGACGATATCGATCGCGAAATCGGCGCGCGCGAACGGCATCGCCTGACCCTCGGCGATCGCTCCGGCGACGCTGCGCGGCGTCGCGTTGTCGTCGAGAAAGCCGAGGCCGCGCTTGGCGGCATTGCGAATCATCGGCTGCATCGCGGCCTCGGTCGCGATGAATTTCGCGCCCATGAAATTGGCGATGCCGACATAGCCCTGAATGCGGCTCATATGCCAGGCGAGACGATCGGCATTCTGTTCGGCGTCGAGCGTCGTCAGCAGCGTCTGCGGGCCGGGATCGTTGTCGGGATAGTCGAACGGCTCCATCGGAATTTGCAGCAGCACCTCATGGCGCTGCGCCCGGGCGCGCTCGACCAGCTTCGCCGGTTCCGTGCCGTAGGGCGTGAATGCCAGCGTCACCGCGCCCGGCAGTTTCATGATGGCGTCGGTGGTCTTCGCCGCGCCGACGCCGAGCCCGCCGACGACGATCGCGATGACCGGCATCTTCGCCGCGCGCGCGCGCAGGGCGTCGGTGGTTTCGGAATAGGCGTTGAACGGCTTCAGCGGACCGGCGGCGACCGGGATCATGCCATAGCGCGATTTCTCCAGCAGCTTCGGATCGACGCCGGTCATCAGCGCGGGAACCGGCGCCGGATCCGATGTCTCGGCGTTGTCGCCGCCGACCACGACATCGCGGCGCTGACCGCTGGAGCCGTCGATGATCGTGATGGTGCGTTGATTCGCCGCCACGGCGGGCTCGGCGGATTTGATGACCGGCCCGGCGTCGCCCGAGGGCTTGGCCTCGGGCGCTTTGTCAGCGGCGGGCTGATTGATGGCGATACGAACGACCGGTTCGCCGCCGAGCGGATTATCGGCGAACAGCGCGAAGCCGAGGAATCCCAACAACAGCGCGCCGAGCAAGCCGGCGAGCGCCTGCATCGCGGAAAACGGCAGCCGGAAACGGCGCTTGCGCGCGGTCTTCTGTCCGAGCGGGGTGCTGAGATCGTCCGCCGTCACTGCCTGTCACACTCCGAATCAGCCGAGGCGACATTATCACGGGCGCTCTGGAGCGCAGCGTCCGTCTGTCGGTCGGACCAGGTTCGGGACGGTGACCCAGCAACAAAAAGGGCGACCCGCAGGCCGCCCTTTTCAATCAGTTTCCGGGTGGATCAGTTCGCAGCCTTGTTACCGGCGGGCTTGTCCATCTGGGCCTTGTCGCCGGGAGCCGGCGGGTTCGGATTGACCTTGACGCCATGCAGCAGGTCGGCGGCCATCTTGAGCGCCTTGTCGTCCTTGGCATCCGGCGGCACGTAGGATTGCGAGCCGGTCTTCTCGTCACCGTCATTCTTCAGATGGCCGCGCAGCGACGCCTCGCCCTTGGTATCGGTGCGGGACTTCAACTCGTCCGGCACGTCCTGCAAGACTTCGATGTCGGGCACGATGCCCCTGGCCTGGATCGACTTGCCCGACGGCGTGAAATAACGCGCCGTGGTCAGCCGCAGCGCGCCGTTGCCGGAGCCGAGCGGGATGATGGTCTGCACCGAGCCCTTGCCGAACGAGCGCGTGCCGATCAGCGTCGCGCGCTTGTGGTCCTGCAACGCGCCGGCGACGATTTCCGACGCCGAGGCCGAGCCGCCATTGATCAGCACGATCACCGGCTTGCCCTTGGTGAGATCGCCAGGGCGCGCGGTACGGCGCTGGGTTTCCTCGGCATTGCGGCCGCGGGTCGAGACGATTTCGCCGCGCTCCAGGAACGCGTCGGAGACCGTCACGGCCTCCTCGAGCAAGCCGCCCGGATTGTTGCGCATGTCGATGACGAAGCCCTTGAGCTTGTCGGCGCCGATCTGCGTCGTCAGCGAGGCGATCTCGCGCTTCAGGCCTTCGGTGGTCTGCTCGTTGAAGGTCGTGATGCGGATATAGGCGATGTCGTCGGATTCGACGCGGGCGCGCACCGAGCGGACGCGGATGTTGTCACGCACCAGCGTGACCTCGATCGGATTGTCCTGGCCCTTGCGGACGATCTTGAGCCGGATCTTGGTGTTGACCGGGCCGCGCATCTTTTCGACGGCCTGATTGAGGGTCAGCCCCTGCACGGCCTCGTCGTCGAGATTCGAGATGATGTCGTTGGCCATGATGCCGGCCTTGGACGCGGGGGTGTCGTCGATCGGCGACACCACCTTGATGAGGCCGTCTTCCATCGTGACTTCGATGCCGAGGCCGCCGAATTCGCCGCGCGTCTGCACCTGCATGTCGCGGAAGCTCTTGGCGTCCATGTAGCTGGAATGCGGATCGAGGCCGGTCAGCATGCCGGAGATCGCGGATTCGACCAGCTTGCTGTCGTCCGGTTTCTCGACGTAATCGCTGCGGACGCGCTCGAACACATCGCCGAACAAATTGAGCTGGCGATAGGTGTCGGAGGTCGCGGCGCGGGCGCTGGAGCCGAGCATCACGGCGCGCGGCTGCGTCACGAAAAGGGTCAGCGCGGCGCCGGTGGCGGCGCTGAGCAGAATTACAGAAGTCTTTCGCATCATCCGCGGACCTTTTCGCCTTCGTTTGCGGCCCACCACGGGCCAGGATCAATGGGAGTGCCGTCCTTACGGAACTCGATATAGAGCACGGGCTGGCTCGGATTGGCCGCGAGAACCGACGCCACCTGGGATGTCGATCCCATGGTCGCCACCGGCTCCCCCGTCAGCACGAACTGACCGATGCTTACCGAAATACGCTCCATCCCGGCGATCAACACATGATACCCGCCACCGGCGTTGAGGATCAAGAGTTGTCCGTAGCTGCGGAATGGTCCGGCATAGACAACCCAGCCATCACACGGGGTTGTGACCTGCGCGGCGGGCTTGGCCGCCAGTGAAATGCCTTTGAGGATGCCGCCAGCGCCGTCCGATCCGCCGAATCCGCGAATCTTGGGGCCGTTAACCGGCAATGCAAATAGTCCCTTTGCCGACGCGAACGCGATCGCCGGGCTGAGCCGGGCCGAATTGCTGAGCCCGCCGAGATTCGGTTTGCCGTCGGTCAACCCGGCCGGCGTGCCCTGCACGCTGGCGACCTGCGCGGCTTTGGCGGCGCTCGCCAGATCCTGCTCCATCTTCGCGATCAGGCCCTGAAGACTGTCGACCTGCTTCGACAAACTCAGCGCGCGGACGCGCTCGGCTTCCATGTTCTGCTCGGCCGCGCTCTGCTTGCGCTGACGCTCCTCGACCAGCGCCGCGAGGCGGGTCTGATCCTCTTTGATCTTGTCGCGATCGGTCGCGAGCTGATCGCGCTCGGTGCCTATCGCCTTGCGAAGATTGACCAGTTCGGACAAGTCGCTGACCAGCCGATCGGCGCGGGCCCGCATGTCGGGGACGACGGCCCCCAGCAGCATCGCGGTCCGCAACGATTTCAGGGCGTCCTCCGGGCGGACCAGCAAAGCCGGCGGCGCACGGCGGCCGGCGCGCTGCAACGCCGCCAGCACTTCGGCGATCTCGGAGCGGCGCGATTGCAGCGATCCGCGAATGGTGGACTCACGTGTGTCGAGCGCGCCGAGCCGGCTTTCGGCCTCCTCGACGCGGGTCTCGACGCCGCGCACGCTGGCGGCGATGTCGATCAATTGCTGATTGAGCTTGCTGCGGTCCTGCCCGATAGCGGCGATGTCGGCCTTCAACCGGTCCTGCAGCTCCGCCGCTTTCTTCTGGGCGTCGCGCGCGGATTCCAGTTCCTGCGCGCGCTGCTTGATCTCGTCGGCGGAGGGGGCGGCGGCCTGCTGTTGCGGCGCGGTCTGGGCGCGCAGCGGCGACGCGACCATCCCGGACAACACCAGCGACGCCACCAGCGCGCAACGCGCGGATGTGGTGTCGAGACTGCTGGGTCGCGGAATCTGCATCGATGCGTTCGCTGCCTTGAAATAAGCTCGGATGGCTAAACCCGATGATAGGGGTGGCCGGCTAAAATGGTCGCAGCGCGATAGACCTGCTCCAGCACCAGAACGCGCACGATCTGATGCGGCCAGGTCGCCGCGCCGAATGCCAGTCGCATTGTGGCTCTGCGCCGCAATTCGGGCGAAAGTCCGTCCGCGCCACCGATCATGAAAATAGTATCGGGCACGGACTCGTCGCGCCAGCGGCCCAGCGTTCGGGCCAAGGTCGCGCTATCGGCATTGTCGCCGCGCTCGTCCATCGCGATCAACATGGCGCGGTCGGGGATCAGGGCCGCGATAGTCGCGCCTTCTTCCGCGATTCGGGTCGCGGCATCGCGGGCACGGCTTTCCGGAATCTCATGAATGAGCAGCCCGCGAAAGCCGAGCTTGCGGCCGGTTTCCTCGAACCGTTCGTGATAACGCTGCGCCAGCTCGCGCTCCGGGCCTTGCTTGAGCTTGCCGATCGCGATGAGGGTCAGGCGCATGGGCTACCGCGCTGGCGAACAAGAAAGGCGTTCATCGGCCGCGGAACCGGCCCTGACGGCTCACCCTCCCCCGCAAACGGGAGAGGGCGAGCTGTCGCTGGGCCAGCCGCATTAATTTAATAGAAATTTCTCACGCCGGCGAGGCGATCGCGGCCTGTGTGTCGGGGGTCTGGGTCCAGAGCCGTTCAAGATTGTAGAATTCGCGGACTTCGGGGCGGAAGATATGGACGATGACCTCGCCGGTATCGATCAGCACCCAGTCGCAATTGGTCAGGCCCTCGACGTGCAGGCCCT
>JAQGJY010000083.1 GCA_028290325.1 Tardiphaga sp. | reverse complement strand
GTCGGCTGGTTGGGGCCGAGCGGATGTACATCCTGGATCGTCTGATTGCGCAGACCGCGCTTGAAGAGCGCGGTCGCCACCGTTGCGGTCGAAACGCTTTTCAGTTTGGCGCGGGTCGCGGCGCTGAGCTTGCTCATGGGATGATCGTTCCGTGGTTAGTAGATGGAGGGTTCCTCGACCGCCGCGCCGAATGCCGTTTCGAGAAAATCGAAATCGCAGCCTTCGTTGGCCTGCTTGATGTGCCTGGTGAACATCCAGCCATAGCCGCGCTCGTAGCGTACGGCCGGCGGCGTCCACGCGGCGCGACGTTGCGCCAGCTCGGCCTCGGACACATCGAGATTGATGGTGCGCGCATCGACATCGAGCGAAATCATATCGCCGTTCCTCACCAGCGCTAGCGGCCCGCCGATATACGACTCAGGCGCGACGTGGAGAATGCACGCGCCGTAGCTGGTGCCGCTCATCCGCGCGTCGCTGAGGCGGACCATGTCGCGGACGCCCTGCTGCACCAGCTTGGTCGGGATCGGCAGCATGCCCCATTCCGGCATGCCCGGCCCGCCTTGCGGCCCGGCATTGCGCAGGATCAACACATGATCGGCGGTGACGTCGAGATCCGGATCGTCGATCGCCTTCTTCATCGACGGGTAATCGTCGAACACCAGCGCCGGCCCGGTATGTTTGAGGAAACGCGGCTCGCAGGCCGAAGGCTTGATGACGCAGCCATCCGGCGCGAGGTTGCCTTTCAGCACGGCAAGCGCGCCCTCGGCATAGATCGCGGTCTCGACGGTGCGGATGACATCGTCGTTGTGCACTTCGGCGCGCGCGATATTGTCGCCGAGCGATTTGCCGGTGACGGTGATCGCATCGAGATGCAGATGATCCTTGATGCGGCTCATCAAGCCCGGCAATCCGCCGGCGTAATAAAAGTCCTCCATCAGATAGGTGTCACCGGAGGGCCGAACATTGGCGCTGACCGGCACCTTGCGACTCGCGCTCTCGAAATCGTCGAGGCCGATATCCTGTCCGGCGCGACGCGCCTGCGCGATCAGATGGATGATCGCGTTGGTCGAGCACCCCATCGCCATCGCGACGGTGATCGCGTTCTCGAAAGCGGCGCGGGTCTGAATTTTTCGCGGTGTGAGATCCTCCCACACCATCTCGACGATGCGGCGGCCGGATTCCGACGCCATCCGGATGTGCCCGGCATCGGCGGCGGGAATTGACGACGCGCCGGGCAACGTCATGCCGATCGCTTCGGCGATCGCCGTCATCGTCGACGCCGTGCCCATGGTCATGCAGGTGCCATAAGAGCGGGCGATGCCGCCTTCGACATCGACCCAGTCGGCGTCGGAGATTTTTCCAGCGCGGCGCTCGTCCCAATATTTCCACGCGTCGGAGCCGGAGCCGAGCGTCTTGCCCTTCCAGTTGCCGCGCAGCATTGGCCCGGCCGGCACATAGATCGCCGGCAGATTCATGCTGGTCGCGCCGAGCAGCAGCGCCGGCGTGGTCTTGTCGCAGCCGCCCATCAGCACCACGCCATCGACGGGATGGCCGCGCAGCAATTCCTCGGCGTCCATCGCCAGCAGGTTGCGATACAGCATCGTCGTCGGCTTGAGATAGGATTCGGACAGCGACAAAGCCGGCAATTCCATCGGGAAGCCGCCCGCCATCAGGACACCACGCCGGACGTCATCGACGCGGGTCTTGAAATGGGCGTGGCAGGGCTGCGCGTCCGACCACGTATTCAGAATGGCGATGACCGGGCGGCCCGTCCACTCCTCGGGCGCGTAACCCATCTGCATCGCGCGCGAGCGATGGCCGAAGGCGCGCAGGTCGTCAGGCGCGAACCAGCGCGCGCTGCGCAGTTGATCGGGCGTTTTCTTCTTGTCTGTCATTGCTTCATCATCGGCAATCTCACGATTGCAGACCCCATTTTTGAACCGTGTTGCGTTCGATGGTGCGGAAGATCAGATTCTCGACAATCAGGCCGATGATGATCACCGTAAGAAGGCCGGCGAACACGGCGGGAATATCGAGCAGATTGCGGTTCTCGAAGATGAACCAGCCGAGGCCGCCCTGCCCCGACGACACGCCGAACACCAGTTCCGCCGCGATCAAGGTGCGCCATGCGAAGGCCCAACCGATCTTCAGTCCGGTGAGGATGGATCCGAAGGCGGCCGGAATGAGAATCCGGGTGACGTAGGGGAGTCCGCGCAGACCATAATTGCGCCCGACCATGCGGAGGGTGTTCGACACGCTCTTGAAACCCGAATGGGTATTGAGCGCGACCGGCCACAGCACCGAATGCACCAGAACGAACACCAGACTTCCATTGCCCAGCCCGAACCAGATCAACGCCAGCGGCAGCAACGCGATCGCCGGCAACGGATTGAACATCGCCGTCAGGGTTTCGAGGAAGTCGGTGCCGATCCGGGTGCTGATCGCCAGAATCGTGAATAGCGCCGCCAGCGCGATACCCGTCGCGTAGCCCATGAAGAGCACTTTCAGCGACGCCCAGGCGCGCAGCGGAATCGTGCCGTCCTTGATCCTGTCGATCATCGTCAGGACGGTGTCGTGGAAGGTCGGAAACAGCAGCGGATTATCGAGGGTCGTGCCGTAGGCTTCCCAGATCAGCGCGAGCACGATGATTATCGCGCTCTTGCGGACGAAGCCGTCGTTCCAGAGCAATTCCGGCACGCTGAGTTGGCGCTCGACTTCGGCGTCGGACGCGCTGACAACGGCGTTATCGCGCATCAGAATTCTGGGTTCACCCATCGCTGATATGTCCTAATGCGCGGTTGAGGCGTCGGCGAACAGCAGATCGTGGATCTGCTTCTCGAGCCGGGCGGCGCTGCCGTCCGCGCCCGAGGCCTGATCGACGTCGATCACTTCGGCCTTGACGCGGCCCGGATGGGGAGACAGCAGGAGGATGCGATTGCCGATCTTGATCGCTTCCGCGATCGAATGCGTCACGAACAGCACCGTGAACTTGGTCTCTTCCCACAGTTGCAGCAATTCGTCCTGGCAGGTTCGCCGGGTCAGCGCGTCCAGCGCGGCGAACGGCTCGTCCATCAACAGGATATCCGGCTCCATCGCCATGCCGCGCGCGATGGCAACGCGCTGCTTCATGCCACCCGACAGGGTATGCGGATAACTATCGACGACGCGGGAGAGGCTGACCTTCTCGATGTAGGCGCGGGCGCGGGCCTCGGCCTCCTTCTTCGCCAGCTTCCGCGTCATCAGCAGCGGAAACATCACGTTTTCCAGAACCGTCTTCCATGGCAGCAACTGATCGAACTCCTGAAAGATCATCATGCGATCGGCGCCCGGCTCCGTGATCTCGCGGCCGTTGATCCGCATCTTGCCCTCGCTCGGCCTCAGATAGCCACCAACGGCCTTGAGCAACGTGGACTTTCCGCAGCCTGATGGACCCAGCAGCACGAAGCGATCGGAACGGTCAACGCTGAAGCTGACTTTTTCCGTCGCCGTGACCACGACGCTGGACGTCTTGTAGCGCAGTGTCACGCCACTGACGTCGAGAAGCGCGGCCATCGCTCAGTTGCCTTTGAGGTCGGCGGATGACGGCAGATAGTAGTCCGTCCATGCCTTCGGCAAAGTCTTCAACGTGCCGGTCTTGTGCAGGTGCGCCGCAAACTTCATGGTGCCCTGCGGCACCAGCGTATATTCCATCATGCCGGGCTCCCTGAGCCACGCCAGGATGTCGTCGGCTGGCGTCTTGTCGCCTGTGACCTCCTTGTAGATATCGACGGCTGTCCTGGTATCGCCCTTGATCAGATCCACTGCCTCATTCGCGGCCTCTCGAATCGCCTGAATGATTTTCGGATTGGCGTCGGCGAATTTCGTGGTCGTGAAAAACTGCGACTGACTGAGCGGGCCGCCCATTACGT
>JAQGJY010000077.1 GCA_028290325.1 Tardiphaga sp. | reverse complement strand
GGCGTCTAGCGTAAAAATCGACTAGCGATCGTCTCACGAGTGCGGCCCCAATTCGGGCCGCGCTTGTGAGGGCTATGACTCAGCGGTTACGTTTGGCATTCCCGAAGGCGAGGGGTCCAGCGCTGTCGGCCCGCTTTCGCGCTAGTCGACGGCAATCACCTCGAGCTCATGATCGCCCGCGCCGACGACGTCGCCGACGGTCTTTCCCATGAGCGCCTTGGCCACCGGAGCCACATGGGAGATCGATCCGCTTTTCGGATCGGCCTCGTCCTCACCGACAATGCGATAGGTCTGCACGCGACCGTCCGCGCGCCGGAACGTCACCGAGCGGCCGAACCCGACCACCTCGTTGGAGGTGGCGACAGGCACCAGCTGCGCCGTCCGCACGCGGGCCGCGAAATAGCGCGCGTCCCGTCCCGGGATTTCGGCCTGACGCCGTCGTTCGTTCACGTCTTCAATCAGGGTGGCCATCTCGTAGGCCTGACGCGCCTGCTGAAGCTGCAACTGAAGCGCCGCCAGACCCGCCGCCGTGACGAGATTCGCGTGCGGCGAGATCACGCGATCCGGCAGCAGGGTTTCGGCAGCCGTTTCGGCACTGTCCTCTTTGGTGAAAGCAACGCTCAATGGTGGCACTCCGGACGCCGTGACCAGCCGAACATTTTTTGAACAACGCTCGGTTTGACGAATTTAACCTTGCGGCACAACGCGCTTGCGCGCGTTAAGCTCCTCGGCGCGGGCGCGCCGGTCGCGGCGCTGGCACGAACAGCCGGTATCGATTGCGCGACAGACTACGCCGCCGCTTCAGCGCCACCGACGGTGGCGCCGCGCGACAGGCGGTGCAACGATGGTCGGGCGGGAGACAAGCGAACCTGACCGGTTGGGGACGTAGCCGCGTGACTCTTGAAGTCGGCGTTGATAGCCGGGCGAGTTCATGAAATTCGAGCCGCCGCCACGCGCTTCCGCCGCGCCGATGCCGATCTCGGCCACGCCAATCACGAGCAAGCCTCCAAGCGCGATCTTCATCATGATAGCCATGGCTCTTGCCTCTCCTGGGTTTCCTGGGCGTCAATCGCTCATACGGTGTCGTGTTCCGGGTCTCACGACAGGGAAGTGACGTGATGCCTGACAGATCGCGGCGTCGATGTCGCGCTCCGTTCTGATAGCAGCTGAGCATGCCGCGATAGGCGAACGGCTCTCAACGATCGGCCAGGCCCAGCCGCAGCCATGAATTAATTGCGCGGCATGGCGGCAATCCATTGCAACCAACTGCACTCTTGAGGCTTGAAAGACGCCGGTTCCGCGACCCAGGATGGTGACTGTTGATGCCCCCCGAAGCTTTGACCCCGAGCTCTTTCCAGGCCCCCGCGATCGCGCTGTACGGCGTGGTCAACGACATCATGTACGCCAATTTTCGCACGCAGTTGGCGGCGACCGGCGACCGTGATTTCATCGTCGTCGAGCTATCGACCCTCGGTGGCGATCCGGAGGTCGCGCGGATGATGGGCGAGGACATCCGCTTCGCGAGCGAAACGTCGCCCGATCGCCGCTTCGTGTTTCTCGGCAAGGCCGCGATCTATTCCGCCGGCACCACCTTCATGAGCTTTTTCACGCGCCAGAACCGCTATCTCACGCGCGGCACGCGGCTGATGATTCACGAACGCAAGTTGGCGAAGGATTTGCGGCTCGATGGCCCGCTGACGAGCTGCGTGGCCACGGTGAAGGCCGCGTTGAACGAGATCGAATGCTCGATCGCGATTCAGAACGAGGGATTTCGGAATCTCATACTCGGATCGAAGGTGACGATCGACGAGGTGCTGCGGAGGGCGCCGTCGAATTGGTATCTCGAGGCCGATCAGGCCCAGCAGATGGGCCTGATCGAAGCCGTGATCTGACGTCGCTCAATAACGGCGGTCGTCAAAGTAATCGTCGCGGTCGCGGCGATGACCACGCTGGCGCGGCACATAGGCGCCATCGCCATAGCCGCCGCGCGGCTGACGACCGAACGCCGCGCGCGGATTGATGTTGCAGGCCAGGTTGCGGCCGGACGCGCTCGCCAGGCACTGCTCATAGGTTTCATAGGAGCAGTCGCCGGGAATGCCGAAGCCGCGCCCCTGGGCGCAGTAGGGATAATCGCGCGCCGCCGCCGGCGTCGTGCTGATGGCGGACAGCGCCGCGACAGCGATGGCTGCGGAAAGAACAATGCCGCGCATGTGAGGTCTCCTTGTCAGGTTGCGGCACTCGGCCACGTTCCTTCGAAAACCGCACCGCGAGGCGATCGTTCCCTCAACGCGCTGCGCGCGCGCTCGTTACTCGACCTTGAGCCCGGCCTCTTTCACGACCTTGCTCCACTTCTCCGTCTCGGCCGCGATCATCTTGCCGAACGCCTCGGGCGTTCCGATCAAGGGGTTGCCGCCGAGATCGACCAGTCTGGCCTTGACCGCCGGTTCGGCGAGCACGGCGTTGACCTCGGCATTGAGCTTGGCGATGATCTCCGGCGGCGTCTTCTTTGGCGCGCCCATGCCGAACAGCGCACTGGCCTCGTAGCCTTTCACGGTGTCGCTCACGGGCGGCACATCCGGCAACAGGTCCGAGCGCTCTTCGGTGGTCACCGCCAGCGCGCGCAGGCTGCCGGCGCGGATGTGCTGGATGATCGACGGCATGTTGTCGAAGATCACCTGCACCTGACCGCCGAGCATGTCGGTAATCGCCAGCGCCGCGCCGCGATACGGCACGTGCTGCATCTTCGCCCCGGACATCATCATGAACATTTCGCCGGACAGATGCACCGACGTGCCGTTGCCGGACGACGCCATGTTGACCTTGCCGGGATTGGCCTTCACGTAGGCGATGAACTCCGCCACGGTCTTGGCCGGCACGTCCTTGGCCACCGTCATCACATTGGCCGTGCGGTTGAACGCCGCCACCGGCGCGATGTCCTGGAGAAAATTGAACGGCAGCTTCGTATAGAGCGTGGCGTTGATGTAGTTGGCCGGATTGACCAGCAGGATCGTGTAGCCGTCCGGCTCCGCCTTGGCGACCGAATCGGTGCCGATATTGTTGCCGGCGCCCGGCTTGTTCTCGATGATGAATTGTTGACCGGTGCGCTCCGACAGCCGTTGCCCGATCAACCGCGCCAGAATGTCGGTCGCGCCGCCGGCGGGATAGGGCACGACGAACTTGACCGGACGGGTCGGATAATCGATCGCCCACGCGCGCTGCGCAAACACCACGCTCCCGGCGGAAACGAGAACGGCGAGAAAACCCAGCGCAACCCGGCGGGCCGCGACGCGACGTGACACCATAACGTTGACTCCCTTTTAGTCCCTTGGCCTTGATGGCCTTGCGGCCGCGATTTAGCGCGCGGTCCGTTGTATCGAATTGACATCGGCGGCGATTGTAACGAGAAAACAGATCACGGCTAGCGCTTCCAAAGTCGCACGGCGCCGCAATAAGAAATTCAGCTGGGAGAAACCAGACCATGCCGATCACGGTCAACGGGCTTGATCACCTCGTCCTCAATGTCAGCGATGTCGCGCGATCCGCCGACTGGTACACCAGAATCCTCGGCATGACGGCGCGGAGCTTCGATCCCGGCAACGGTCAGGCGGTCCGCGCGATGCTCGTCTTCGGCCGCAACAAGATCAACTTGCGTCCGATCGGCACCTCGAAGGCCGACTGGTTCACCGCCGACCACGAAGCCGCCGGCAGTGACGACCTGTGCTTCCTCACGTCCGCATCGCCCGATGAGGTCGTCGCGCATCTCAAGGCGCACCACGTCGCGATCGCGGAAGGTCCGTGCGAGCGGCAGGGCGCGCGCGGCACGCTGCGCTCGGTCTATTGCCGCGATCCCGACGGCAGCCTGATCGAGATTTCATCCTATGCCGAGGAGAAGTGAGATGGCCCGCCTGCAAGACGCCGCCGGCGTCGTCGGCCCGTTCGCCGGCATGGACGTACCGTCGCTGCTGCGGATGCATGCCGAGGCGCGCCGCGATCATCCATTCCTGATCTGGGCACCGTTCGATGCCCCGGCGCGGCGCTGGAGCTATGGCGAATTCCATGAGCGCACCGGCGCGCTGGCGGCCGGCCTCGCGCGGCGCGGCATCAAGCACGGCGATTACGTCCTGATCCACATGGATAACTGCATCGAAATGCTGCTGGCATGGTTTGCCTGCGTCGAACTCGGCGCCATCGCTGTCACGACCAACACGCGCTCGGCGGCGGCGGAGATCAACTATTTCGCCGGCCATTGCCGCGCGGTGGCCGCGATCACGCAGCCGGCCTATGCCGAACTGGTTGCCGCGAATTGCCGCGAGCTGAAATGGATCGCCGTGACATCGCACGATGCCGGCGTCACGCCGACCCAGGCCGTGCCGAAGGCCGAACGTTTCGAGGCGTTGTTCGCCGACAGCGCCGACCGGCCGCGCCGCGCCACCGATCCGCTGGCGCCGTGCAGCGTTCAATATACGTCGGGCACCACGTCGCGGCCGAAGGCCGTGCTCTGGACGCACGCGAATGCGCTGTGGGGCGCGAAGGTCAATGCGTCGCATCAGGATCTGCACGGATTCGACGTGCATCTGGCCTATCTGCCGCTGTTCCATACCAATGCGCTGGCCTATTCGATGCTGTCGAGCCTGTGGGTCGGCGGCACCTGCGTGATCCAGCCGCGGTTTTCCGCGCGCCGGTTCTGGCCGGTCGCGCTGGAGCACCGCTGCACCTGGAATTCGACCATCGCGTTCTGCATGAAGGCGCTGCTGGAGCACGAGATTCCGAAACAGCACAGCTTCCGGCTGTGGGGCAACGCGGTTTGCGATCCCTCGGCTTTCGCGGGCTTCGGCGTCAAGACCATCGGCTGGTGGGGCATGACGGAGACGATCACCCACGGCATCATCGGCGAGGTCGATCACGCCAACACCCCGAACACGATCGGCCGTCCCGCCGCCGAATATCGCATTCGCGTCACCGACGATGATGGCGCGCCGACGCAACCCGGCGGCACCGGCAATCTCGCGATCCTGGGCACACCCGGCCTGACGCTGTTCAAGGAATACCTGCACAACGAGGCGGCGACGCGCGACTCGTTCGACGACGACGGATTCTTCCTCACCGGCGACCGCGTCACGCTGCTCGACAACGGCGTCATCAAATTCGGTGACCGCTCGAAGGACATGCTGAAGGTCGGCGGCGAGAACGTCGCGGCCTCGGAAATCGAGCAGGTGATCGCGCTGGTCGCTGGCGTCCGCGAGAACGCCGTGGTCGCCAAGAAACATCCGATGCTCGACGAGGTCCCGGTGGTGTTCATCATCCCACAAGATGGCGTCGAGAATGCCGCGCCGGGCCTGCATGACGCGGTGATGGCCGCCTGCCGCGACCAGCTCGCCGACTTCAAGGTGCCGCGCGAGATCCACTTCGTCGATGAGATGCCGCGCTCGACGCTGGAGAAGGTCGCAAAGGCGGAATTGCGCAACCTGCTGGGGTAGTCGCGGTGCAAACGCGGCCGAAGCCCCGGTCCCGGAACGACAACGCTGTCACATCCCCAATGCGACGGGCCGGAACGCCTGCAACAGATGCTTGTCGAGTTGATCCGTCATGGCTTCCATCGTGGCGAAGGCTTTGGCCGGCGTGAACGGCGCGCGATACGGCCGGTTCTCGGTCAGCGCCGAATGGATATCGACGATCGTGATGATCCGCACGATATCGCTGATCGCGTCGCCGGCCAGTCCGTGCGGATAGCCGCTGCCGTCGAGATATTCGTGATGGTGCAACACCACGTCGAGCATTTCGGGCGGAAAACTGCCTTGCGCCGCGAGGCTGTCATAGCCGCGCTGGGGATGGGTTCGCATCACCGCGCGCTCCTCGTCGGTCAACGCCGCGGGCTTGTCGAGGATCGCCACCGGAATGAATGCCTTGCCGACATCGTGCAGCAGCGCCGCGCGCGTCAGCCGGCGCTGATCCGCGTCGCGCATGCCCATATGCTGCGCGAAGGCGACGGCGTATCCCGTCACCGAGAGGCAATGGCGATAGCTGGCATTGTGATGCCGGCCGACCATTTGCAGCCATTCGCGCAGCGACGACCGTTTGATCGCCTTGAGAATCTGCGCCTCCGCCTGCATCACGTCGTCGAAGGTCAGCGGAATGCCGAGCGGCAGCCGCTCGAAAATCTTCGCCAGCACCAGATTGGCGGCGGCGACGCCTTTGCTCAGCGCCCGCCCCTTGGCGGTGGCGTCATCCTCGGGGGTGTTCGGAAACGCGCTGCGAATCCGTTGCTGCAGGCCGCGCGCGTCGAACGGCCGGACGATCGTGTCGGTGGCGCCGAGCGCCCAGGCCTGCATCGCGCAGTGATGCAGCGCTTCGTTCAGAACGAACAGGCGCGGCATCGATTGATAGGCCTTGCCGAGGATCCGGTCGCGCACCTGCTGGACGTTGATGGCGTTGCGAAGATCCATCTCGACGACGACGCCGCAGATACCGGCCGGCGAGTCGGGAATGTCCGATGTCATGACCGTGGCAACGTCGCCGAACGGCCTGAGAATATCGACCAGATCACTGCGATCGCTGCGATCGGAAATCAGCATCAAGCGACGGCCGGACGGGGTGATCGATGATGCAGGCGCAGACATGATAGCTTTCGTTTGCGAGACGTATCGCTGTACCACGACAATCGGTTCCGCTCCGTTAAGGGGCATTGTTAACGCCGTCTTACTGCCGTATTCAGCCTCTGCATGGATGAGCGGGACGTTGCCAGCGCCGGCGCATGAACCGAAGGTGTCGCGATGAGTCGAGTGACCGCCGCTGCTGTCGTCGCAGCTTTTCTGTTGACCCTCGGCGGCGCGCGGGCCGAACCATTGCCGCGCTTCGTGCCGCGCGATGCGCCGTTCAATGCGACGCTGTCGAACACGACGCCGCTGGCGTTCGGCATGAGCGCGCGGGACGCCGCCGTCGCGCTCGGCACGCCGCTTGATTATGTCAGCGGTCGGCCCGGCGACGAGATCTATCTCACCATTCGTTCGGTCGGTGGCGGTGGTCTGTTTCCGCTCACCGACAAGCTGTTTCTACAATTTCGCCGCGGGCGCCTCACCGGCTGGAAAGCCGATTGGGGCCGCAACTGGATGTGGCGCTGAGAAGGAAGAAGAGTGTGGGACACGACATCAGACTGACCGCATCCGACCATTTTGAACTGGGCGCCTACCGCGCCGATCCCGAAGGCGCGCCGAAAGCGGCGGTGGTGGTCGTGCAGGAGATCTTCGGCGTCAACCATCACATCCGCAACGTCTGCGATCGCTTCGCCGCGCAGGGCTATGTCGCGATCGCGCCATCGATCTTCGATCGGATCGAACCGAATTTCCAGTGCGGCTATTCGCCTGACGAGGTCGCGGTCGCGCGCAAGTTCGTCGCCAACCCGGACTGGCCGGCGATGCTGCGCGACACGCAGGCCGCGATCGACGCGGTGTCCGATGTCGGCCCGGTCGGCATCATCGGTTTCTGCCTCGGCGGCAGCATCGCTTATGGCGCGGCGACGAAACTTCGAGGCCTGACGGCGGCGATCGGTTATTACGGCGGCGCGATCGTGCGTTTCGCCGACGACAAGCCGACCGTGCCGACGCAATTGCATTTCGGGGAAAACGACTCCGGCATTCCGCTGTCGGATGTCGAGACGATCAAGACGAAGCGGCCGGAGCTCGAGCTGTTCGTCTATGGCGGCGCGCAGCACGGTTTCGGCTGCGACGAGCGCGCCAGCTACGACCGGCCCAGCGCCGACCTGGCGAAGCAACGCAGCCTGGCGTTTTTCGCCAAGCATCTGGTGAAGCCGTAAGGCGCGGCGTATTCCGACGCGGCAATCCAGTCTTTCTCGCGACCGACTTGAGAGCTGGATTGCTTCGTTGAGTTCGAGGCCGGCGCGCCGCGCCGATATCGAACCCGCTCGCACCGACGGCCATCACGCTCGGCTTAATCACTCCCCTTTGACGCCGCCGGCCTTGGCGACATCGGCCCAGATCGCCGCGTCCTTGCGGATCGTCGCGGCGAACTGATCGGCGGTGCCACCGACCGGCACCAGGCTCACCGCTTCGAGTTTCTTGATCACGTCGGCATCGCTCTTGATCATGCGGTCAAGCTCGGCGGACAATTTGTCCACGATCGGCCTCGGGGTCGCCGCCGGCAGGAAGATGCCGACCCAGCCTTCCGCCTCAAACCCCTTGTAACCGAGTTCGGCCATCGTCGGCGTGTCCGGCAAGAAGCTCCGACGCTTCGAGCCGCCGACCGCCAGCGCACGAATCTTGCCCGCCGCGATCTGCGCGCCGCCCGTGGTCAGATCGATGAATCCCGCCGTCACCTGATTGCCGAGCAGGTCGTTGAGCAGCGGCGACGCGCCGCGATAAGGCACATGCGTCATGTCGATGCCGGCGTCCTTCTTCAGCAGCTCGCCGTAAAGATGCGATGTGGTGGCGTTGCCGAACGAGCCGTAGGGCAATTGGCCGGGATGGGCCCTGGCGGCATCGACCAGCTGTTTCACGGATTTGAACGGCTGCTGCTCCGGCACCGTCAGCACCACTGTGGAGAGCGCGACCTGCGACACCGGCGCAAGGTCCTTGAACACGTCATAGGGCAACTTCGCGAACAGGCTCGGCGCCTGAATGATCTGCGTGATCGCGACCAGCACGGTGTAACCGTCCGCCGGCGCCTTGGCGACGTAATCGTTGCCGATCAAGCCGCCGCCACCGGGCTTGTTTTCGACGACGACGGTCTGCTTCCAGACTTCGGACAATTTATTCGCAAGCAGTCGCGCGCTGACATCGGTCGCGCCGCCCGGCGCGTAAGGCACGACAAAGGTGATGCGCCGCTCGGGATAGGTGGTCGCGGGCTGCGCCAGCGCGCTGCTGATCGAGAGCGCGACGGACGCGGCAAGAATGATGTTGAGTTTAAGCATGGTGTGCCCCCCAGCGGCCGCCTCTTGATGAGCGGCGCGTTTACTGACGGGCGTTATGGCACAAGACGTCGCGGAAATGAAAATCGCTACCGCGATCGCGCGCCGGCGATTGGTCGCATGACGGCTGTCGGGTCAGAACCAGCGTTCGCCGACCAGAATCGTATCGCCGGGGCTCAGCGGCGTGCCGACCGGGACCACGGCGCGCAGCAATCCGTCCGGCATCGCGTGCGTGAGCGTGACGCGATCGCGCTTGGCGCGCGGCGAGAAACCGCCGGCGATCGCGATCGCGCTTTCGACGCTCATATGCGGCACATAAGGATACTGACCGGGGGCCGCGACCTCGCCGAGAATGAAGAACGGACGATAGGCCTCGATCTCGACGGCCACGGACGGCTCGCGAATGAAGCCGTCGCGCAGCCGCGCCGAGATCGCGCCGGCGAGCTCGGCCGGCGTTCTGCCGCGCGCCGGAACGCCGCCGATCAGCGGCATGGTGATCGAACCGGATGCGCTGATCTGATAGGTGTTGGTCAGGCCGTCCTGCCCATAGACGACGATCCGCAGACGATCGCCGGCATCGACGCGGTAGGTCGGATCGTAGGGCACGGCGACCATCGGCGGCGGCGCATAGCGCGCCGGCACCAGCGCGGAATTGCCGCGCGCCGACGGACGGAATCCACGACCCAGCGCGGCCAGCGCGCCATTCGACGACGAGGACGACGCGGAGCGCGATGCGGTGAGCAGACCGCGCTGGTTGCTCTGCGCCGGCGGCGAGACCGGATCGGCCGGCGCGCCATAGGCGCGGTTGTCGAGATCGTTGTTGCGCGGCATCGCCGACTGCGACGCCTGCGCCTGCGAGAACTGAGTGGGTCCGGTCGCGGTCTGGGCCGGTGCGGTCGGCGGCGCGGCGTAAGGCTGCGTCATCGCCGCCTGCGAATCCATCGGCTGCGGCGCGGCGCGGGGCGTGCGCTTGAACATGCCGCCGAGCGCGGCGAGCGCGCCGCTGGAATAGGAGCTGCTGCCGGCGGATGATGAGGTGAACAGTCCGCGCGGCGCGACTTGCGGAGCCTGCTGCATCACCACCTGCGGCACGGCCGGCACAGGCGCGGCAGCGGGGGCGGCGGCGCCATAGACCAGGGCATCGAGATCGGGACGGGCCTGCGCGTGCGCCACGTCACCGATCATGCCGGACAACGCGGCGACGGAGACGGCGGCGAACAACGACGAGCGGCACGCGGACAGAATGGACACTGGAACAATCCCTCACAAACGAGACTGTCCTGTTATGACCCTGTTAGGGTTAATATTCCGTTGGCTGGCCGGTCTCGTTGTCGCAAGCGCAATCGAGCCGAACAGGATCAAGCCGGCACGCCGGCGCCGATCGGACAGCTCACGCCGGTGCCGCCGAGGCCGCAATAACCGGCGGGGTTTTTCGCGAGGTACTGCTGATGGTAGTCCTCCGCGAAATAAAACGGCCCGATCGGCGCGATCTCCGTCGTGATCGTGCCGATGCCCTTGGCGGACAACGCCTGCTGATAAGCCGCTTTCGAGGCCGCGACGGCTTTGGCCTGGGCCGCGTCGAACGTGTAGATCGCCGAGCGATATTGCGTGCCGACGTCATTGCCCTGCCGCATGCCCTGCGTCGGGTTATGGCTTTCCCAGAACACCTTCAGCAGTTTCTCGTAGGAAATCTTTTTCGGGTCGAACACCACCAGCACCACTTCGGTGTGGCCGGTGCGGCCCGAGCAGGTCTCTTCATAGGTCGGGTTCGGTGTCTGACCGCCGGCATAACCGACCGCCGTCGTATAGATGCCGTCGCCGAGCTCCCAGAACTTCCGCTCCGCGCCCCAGAAGCAGCCGAGCGCGAACACCGCTTGCTGCAGACCGTCGGGATAAGGCGGCTGAATTGGACGGCCGTTGACGAAATGGGTCGTGGCCGTGGCGATCGGCGTCGAGCGGCCGGGCAGCGCCTCGGCGGCGCTCGGCAGCGCGGTGGTCTTTCGCATGAACAACATCGCTCGCTCCTGTCCTGGAAACATGACACCCAATATAAGGGGTTTCGATCCGAACGGCAGAGGCGCGGCCGGCGAGGCCGGCATTTAGTCGCGCGAATAGCCGATCAGCGGCCGGCGCGGCCGGAACACGATCAGCAGCAGCAAACCGAGCACGCCCATGATCGCCCAGACCGGCTGATCGAGCAGCAGCCGGATCGGCGTCCACAGCGACGGCGCGTTGGCCTCGATCATGGCGCGGAACGACGCCTGGCTCGCCTGGTTCACGTCGTTCCAGAACTCGCCGAGCTTGGTGAGGCGCAGCGCCTGATCGGCGATCGAGCGCGCGCCGTCATAGACCAGGAAGATGAACCCCCCGGCCAGCAGCAACAGCCCCACCAAACGAAAAAACCCGCGAATCATGCGCGCCACCCTTGTTGTCGATGCCCCGGAACAAGGCTGATCCCGCTTCGCCGGAGCAGACGCGTCGCACATTGTGTCGGGCACGATCTCCTCAGAAATCGGAAGTCCACTCTTCTGGGTCATGCCCTACCGGCCAGGCCCGGCGATGACAAGCGGCGTTGTGCCGGCGCCCGGAAAGCGTTGACGATGCCGGACCGGCGCTCTATAAGGTGCGCCATTGGCGGTGGGCGCAATCCTGCCGCCGCTGTTCTTTGGGCGCGCCGTCTCACAAACAGGTTTGTGGCAGCCTCGTCCGGAGCCGGCGGTTCAACCATCCGAAATACAATCAGCGTCGGGCCCCGCATGCCAGCGGTCACCATCGTTGACCGTAACGACGCATCTATCAGACGACGCACGTATCAGACGACGCACGCAATTGCAGCCCGGTCGCCCGTCAGGGCGCTGCTGAAGGATTTAAGAGCATGGCCAATACGACCTCCGCCAAAAAGGCGACCCGCAAGATCGCGGCCCGCACCATCGTCAACAAGTCGCGCCGCACCCAGATGCGCGGTTCGGTTCGTCAGGTCGAGGAAGCGATCGCCAGCGGCGACAAGGACGCCGCGCTGAAGGCGATGGCGAATGCCGAGCCGGCCTTGATGAAGGCCGCGCAGCGCAACATCGTTCACCGCAATCAGGCGAGCCGCAAGGTGTCGCGCCTCGTCAAGCAGATCTCCAAGATCGGCCAGGAGCAGGTCGCGACCTGATCGACGTCTCGCATCTTAGGTCTCGCATCTTAGGTCTTTGCACCGAGGTCTTTGCACCTGAGGTCTTCGCGGCACACTATCGGTCCGGCGTTGGCTAGGCTGATATCATCGACCAAAGTCTGAGACGCGATCAAGCCCGGCAGCCGCCGGGCTTTTTTTATGGCGCGAATTGTCGGCGAGCCGAATTTGCTTGCCGTGAATTTGGATGCGGCGCGGGCGCGCGTCGTCAGCGCGACGCATCGTCGAACACGGCGACAGGTTCAATCGCAACAGGGGAAAAAATTGCGAGGTCGCGCGGCCCCGCGAGCCATCTAACCCTTGACTCGCAGCAACTTCAGGCGCCGTCGCCGCGCCATTGCGCGCGCCATCATCGCGAATCGCTGCAATCACATGGGAATCAGATTGCAACAGCCGCGCATCGCGTCGTGACATTTCTCCACGGGAGTTACGTGGCCATTCCGCACAGAAAAAATCGCGCGCGTTGAATGCCTTATCGACATAGCGAGGGACAGCATTTGAAAAACGGTTTCGCCAAGGCGCGATAAGTTAAGATTTTATGAAAAAGTTTTTAGCCATCGCATCCGCGTCACACTGTGACGCTGGTCGCGATTCATCACGCAGATTCAAAACCTTGCCGTTTCGCATTTTGCGCCGCCCGTGATGCGACCGCGACGATCGCCTCAGATCGGGCAACACGGCGAAATCAATTCCATTGCGGCAGAAAAACGCTCGTGTATTTCTTACCTCGTTCGCGGCGCCCCGCGGTTCTTCGGTCAGTGCGATCGCAGAACACGGGACGGGCAGGCAAGCCAGCGCGGTTTGCGTGTCAGCGACGCTTTCCCAGCGTTGGTCGGGTGACGACTCATAGCGATATGAGATTGCGGTTCTGTGTCTGACGTTCAAGTCACGTTGGTATCGACGTGGCGCGAACCGACGCCGAGAGCCGGCCCGGACGATGCAGCGTTGAAGTCGGGCGAGGCGTCACGAACTGGATTGAGCGTGAATCGAGATCGAAACTTGCCGCGTCAGACCGCGGCCGGAGGGGGAGGTTCTATGTCGTATTTCATATCCTGTTCCACACCGAACGTCGCCCCCGCGGACTCGACGTCGATCTATTCCGAGCCTTCCTGTTTTGAGCCGTCTTGTTTCGAGCCTTTCCGTTTCGAGCCGCCCTATTCCACGCTTTCCATTTTGCAAGTTGCAGACAGAACGTCGCGCACCAACTGACCTCACACCATCCGTTTCATCACTGACCACGCTCGCGGCGACGTTGCCGGTCGGCTGGTCTATGGCGAACGCGGAGCTGCGAGACACTGCGCCGCGCAAGCGGCGATCCACCGGCATCTGTCTGCCGCACCGTTTCTCTTTTTGAAAAGTCGCATCACCATGGCAAGCATCGAACAGGACCGTTGGTCTCGCGTCAAAGGCCGCCTGCGCTCCAGCGTCGGCGAGGATGTGTATTCGAGCTGGTTCGCGCGGATGGATCTGGAAAGCGTCCAGAGCGAGAGCGTGCAGATGTCGGTGCCGACGCGGTTTCTCAAGAGCTGGATTCAGGCGCATTACGCCGAGCGCGTGCTGAGCTGCTGGCAGGCCGAGATGCCGGACGTGCACCGCGTCGATCTCACCGTCCGCACCGCGATGCGCGCCGTCGCGCCGGCCAAGGACGCGGCTGTCGCCGCCGACGCCAAGCGTCTGGAGCGTGACAACCGTCCGCCATCGGAGCTGCGCGCCACCGCCACCGCGCCGGTCTCGGCCAATCATGAAGCGCTCGGCGGCTCGCCGCTCGATCCGCGTCTCACCTTCGCAAGCTTCGTGCTCGGCAAGTCGAACACGCTGGCGCACGCCGCCGCGCGTCAGGTCGCCGAAGGCCGTCGCGGCGATCCGGTGATGTTCAACCCGCTCTACATTCATGCCGGTGTCGGCCTCGGCAAGACGCATCTGTTGCAGGCCGTGACATGGGCCGGCAATTCCGGCACCGAACGCAAGGTGCTGTATCTCACCGCCGAAAAGTTCATGTACGGCTTCGTCGCCGCGCTGAAGACGCAGACCGCGCTCGCCTTCAAGGAAGCCCTGCGCGGCATCGACGTGCTGGTGATCGACGATCTGCAATTTCTGCAAGGCAAATCCACCCAGGCCGAATTCTGCCACACGCTGAACGCGCTGATCGATGCCGGCCGACAGGTCGTGATCGCCGCCGACCGGCCGCCGTCGGATCTCGAAAGCCTCGACGATCGGGTGCGCTCGCGCTTGGCCGGCGGTCTTGTCGTCGAGATGGGATCGCTCGGCGAGGATCTCCGCCTCGGCATTCTGAAATCCCGCGTCGCCGCCGCCCGCGCCCATCACGCGACCTTCGACGTGCCGGCGCCGGTGCTGGATTATCTGGCCAAGGCGATCACGCATAACGGCCGCGATCTCGAAGGCGCGGTGAACCGCCTGCTCGCCCATTCCAAGCTCAACGCCACCAATGTCACGCTGGAAATGGCTGAGCGCGAGGTGCGTGATCTGATCCGCCCGCAGGATCCCAAGCGCATCAAGATCGAGGACATCCAGCGCGTCGTCGCCCGGCAGTACAATGTCAGCCGCTCGGATTTGCTGTCGTCACGCCGCACCGCCAATGTCGTGCGTCCGCGGCAGGTGGCGATGTATCTCGCCAAGACGCTGACCTTGCGCTCGTTGCCTGAAATCGGACGCCGGTTTGGTGGCCGCGATCACACCACGGTGCTGCACGCGGTGCGCAAGATCGAGGCCCTGGTCGGCAAGGACATCGCCTTGAACGACGAGGTCGAGGGCCTCAAGCGACAGTTGCAGGATCAGGGCTGAGACTGGCGCGCCCCTGACGATTGGAAAATCCTGTGTCCCGGGCGCAACGCGCGTCCGGGGCACGCGCTTATGGGCCGCGCCACCCGGCCAGGTTCAAAAAACATCTCGTGGACCAACCCGCGCCGCCCTTGCTTTGAACCCTCATCCACGGCACGTTGCCGTCCCCGCGCGGGACGGTTGCCGGCAACCGTCGGCGCGGCGGCATACAGACAATCACCATCGAAACTGGGATCGGCGGATTTAGGGATGCGGGTTTTGTCATGAAGGTCACGGTCGAACGCGCGCAATTGCTGAAGTCGCTGAGCCACGTCCATCGCGTGGTCGAGCGCCGCAACACCATTCCCATTCTCGGCAACGTGCTGCTGCGCGCCGAAAACGGCCGGCTGGCGCTGAAAGCCACCGACCTCGATCTCGAAGTCACGGAGACGCTGCCGGCCGAGGCCGCGACGGCCGGCTCGACCACCGTGCCGGCGCATATGTTCTACGACATCGTCCGCAAGCTGCCGGACGGCTCGCAGATCGTGCTCGAAAGCGACGGCGACCGCGCCGTCCTCGCCATCAAGGCCGGGCGTTCGCGCTTCACCTTGCAAACGTTGCCGGAAAACGATTTCCCCGATCTCGCCGCCGGTGAGATGACGCATTCCTTCGCGCTGCCGGCGTCATCGCTGAAGCGACTGATCGATCGCACGCAATTCGCGATCTCCACCGAGGAGACGCGCTATTATCTCAACGGTATCTATCTGCACAGCGCCGGCACCGCGGCGGCCGCCACGTTGCGGGCGGTGGCGACCGATGGCCATCGCCTGGCGCAGGTCGATCTGGCATTGCCGAAGGGCGCGGCCGGCATGCCCGGCGTCATCGTGCCGCGCAAGACCGTGGGCGAAGTGCAGCGTTTGATCGAGGACGCCGAGGCCGAGGTCACGATCGAACTGTCGCAGGGCAAGATCCGCTTCACCATCGGCCATGTGGTGCTGACGTCGAAGCTGATCGACGGCACGTTTCCGGATTACGGCCGCGTCATTCCGCAGAACAACGACAAGGAACTGATCGTCGACAAGAAGGATTTCGAGGCCGCCGTCGATCGCGTCTCGACGATTTCGAGCGAGCGCGGCCGCGCGGTGAAACTGGCGTTGTCCGCCGGCAAGCTGGTGCTGTCGGTGACCAATCCCGACTCCGGCAGCGCCACCGAGGAGCTGGAGGTCGAATACGCCTCCGACGCGCTCGATATCGGCTTCAACTCGCGCTACCTGCTCGACATCGCCGCGCAGATCGAGGGCGAGGTCGCGGTGTTGCGTCTGGCCGATCCCGGCTCGCCGACCTTGGTGCAGGACAAGGACGCCAAGGGCGCGCTCTACGTCCTGATGCCGATGCGGGTTTAGAGGACGTACAGCCTTTCAAAACTGTAGATCGTCATTGCCGGGCTTGACCCGGCAATCCATCTTCGTCGCATGAGCTATTGGGTTTACATCCTGGCGAGCAAACCCGGCGGAACGCTGTACATCGGCGTGACGAACAATCTGATACGCCGGATCTACGAACATCGCGAAGGTTTGGCAGAGAGCTTTACCAAGCGACACGGCATCAAGTCGCTGGTCTATTTCGAGGAGCACGCTTCGATTACCGCTGCACTCCAGCGCGAAAAGAACATGAAGCACTGGTCGCGCGAATGGAAAATCGATTTGATCGTTGCAAGCAATCCTGACTGGCGCGATCTTTATGACGATATAGTCCGCTGACGCGGACGATGGATTGCCGGGTCTGCGGGCGCAAGCGGCGCGCCCTGCCCGGCAATGACAAGCTCAGGCCGAACCGCTCCCCATGACCGCCTCCCGCATTCGCCGACTGACGCTTACGCATTTCCGCAATTATCGCGCCGCGACATTGCGG
>JAQGJY010000070.1 GCA_028290325.1 Tardiphaga sp. | reverse complement strand
CATCCACTGGTGCGTCAATTTCGTCTGTGAGGCGCCGGGATCGGGCAGCGCGGTGCTGGTCCGTGCCTTGGCGCCGACGCACGGCGTTGAGACGATGCGGCAGCGACGCGGGCTGCATGACGAGCGGGCATTGTGTTCGGGGCCGGGCAAATTATGCGCGGCGCTGGGGATCAGCGGGGCGCATGACGGGCTGGCGCTGGACGCGCCACCCTTCGCGATCCATGCGCGTGTCAGGCCGCCGGAGATGGTCGTCGGCGTCCGCATCGGCATCACCAAGGGCGTGGATTTGCCGTGGCGGTATGGATTGAAGGGCTCGCGATTTGTGAGCCGCAGGTTCGCGGATTAGCCGATCTCGATGCCCGCCATGGCGCGGAGCTGAGGTCGCTCGGTGACGAGCAAACTCAGCAATGTAGCAATCCGGCTCTTTCCTGAAAAAGGCTGGATTGCTTCGTCGCTGTCGGTTTTAGAAGACGAAATCCTGAGCTCCTCGCAATGACGAATACTGTCAGCGACTTCCGTCCCCTACTCCGCGCCCTTCAGCCGCTCCATCGCTTCGTCGAGCTTGGCACGCCGCGCCACCGCGTCGGCGCGTTTGGTTTTCTCTTCCTCGACGATCTCATCCGGCGCGTTGGCAACGAACTTCTCGTTCGTCAATTTCGCGTCGACGCGCTTGATGTCGCCGTCCGCCTTGGCGATTTCCTTGGTCAGGCGGGCGCGCTCGGCGGCCACGTCGATGACGCCCTTGAGCGGCAACGCCGCGACTTCGCCGCGCACCAGCAATTGCACCGCGCCGTCGGGGGCGCGATCGGCGAATGAGATATCGCCGAGCCGCGCCAGGCGTTTCATTACATCGCTCCAGCGCTGCGCGCGCGCTTTGATGTCGTCGGACGCGCCGATCAGCACGAGCGGCGTCAGCGTCGCCGGCGTGATGTTCATCTCGGCGCGCAGCGAGCGGATCGCGGTGATCAGCTCGACGACCCAGCCGATCTCGGCCTCGGCGGCGGGATCGCTGAAGCCCTCAGCGTCGGTTGGCACGAGCAGCGGCAGCGGCGCGATCAGCGGATCGCCGGACGCCGCCATCGCCATCATCTGGAGGCGCTCGGCGGACATCACCGTTTTTGCCAAGGGCCAATCCTCGAGCGTGAGCAGGCCCGGCCGCGCGGCCGTCACCGCCCACAATTCCTCGGTGATGAAGGGCATGAACGGATGCAGCAGCTTGAGGATTTCATCGCGCGCCCATGCCACCATCGCCTGCGTCTCGGCCTTGGCGGGGCTGTCCGCACCCATCATCACCGGCTTGGCGAGTTCGAGATACCAGTCGCAATAGACATTCCAGACAAAGCGGTAGATCGCGCCGGCGGCATCGTTGAAGCGATAGGCTTCCAACGCCTCCGTCACCTCGCGCGTCGCCGCGACGGTCTCGTGCGCGATCCAGCGATTGAGCGTCTCTTTCGCGTGCGTGTGATCGAACTTGGCCGGCAGCGCGCAGCCGTTCATCTCGGCGAAGCGGCAGGCATTCCAGAGTTTGGTCGCGAAGTTGCGATAGCCCTCGACGCGGCTGGTCGCCAGCTTGATGTCGCGACCCTGCGCGGCCATCGCGGCCAGCGTGAAGCGCAGCGCATCCGCGCCGTAGGTATCGATCAGGTTGAGCGGATCGATGACGTTGCCTTTCGACTTCGACATCTTCGCGCCCTTCTCGTCGCGGACGAGGGCGTGGATGTAGATCGTCGGGAACGGCACGTCCTTCATGAAGTGCAGGCCCATCATCATCATCCGGGCGACCCAGAAGAAGATGATGTCGAAGCCGGTCACCAGCACATTGGTCGGATAATAGCGCGCGACGTCGGTGGCGTCGTCCGGCCAGCCTAAGGTCGTGAAGGGCCACAGCGCCGACGAGAACCAGGTATCGAGCACGTCCTCGTCGCGCGTGATGAAGTCCGCGCGGGCAGCGGGATCGCGCGCCATCTCGGCACCCTGCTCCGGCGTGATCATGTCTTTCTCGACGTAATAGCCGAGCGCCTTGCCGACCGCTTCCTCTTCCGTCTCGGCGACGAACACCTTGCCGTCGGGGCCGTACCACGCCGGAATCTGATGCCCCCACCAGAGCTGCCGCGAGATGCACCACGGCTGGATGTTCTCCATCCACTCGAAGTAGGTTTTCTCCCAGTTTTTCGGCACGAATGTCGTGGCGCCGGAGCGCACGGCCGCGATCGCCGGCCGCGCCAGCGTCTGCGCGTCCACATACCACTGGTCGGTGAGATAAGGCTCGATGACAACGCCGGAGCGGTCGCCATGCGGCACCATGCTGGTGTGCGGCTCGATCTTCTCGAGGAAGCCGAAATCCTCCATCCGCTGCACAATCACTTTGCGAGCGGCGAACCGATCCATGCCGTGCAGTTCATTGACGAGATCATCGGTGCCGACCGGCAGGTCGCGCAGATAATCCTCATTGTCGGCCAGCGCGACCTTGCCCTCGATGTCTAAGATATTGATCTGCGGCAGGTTGTGCCGGCGGCCGACCTCGAAATCGTTGAAGTCGTGGGCCGGGGTGATCTTCACCGCGCCGGAGCCCTTTTCCATATCGGAATAGTCGTCGGCGACGATCGGAATCAGCCGGCCGACCAGCGGCAACACCACCTTCTTGCCGACGAGATGCCTGTAGCGGTCATCTTCGGGATTCACCGCCACCGCGCTGTCGCCGAGCATGGTCTCGGGCCGCGTCGTCGCGACCACGATGTAGGTCGCGGGATTGGCCGGATCGAAGGTGACGCCTTGCAGCGGATAGCGCAGGTGCCACAGGCTGCCCTTGACCTCGATCTGCTGGACTTCGAGATCGGAGATCGCGGTGAGCAGCTTCGGATCCCAGTTCACAAGGCGCTTGTCCTTGTAGATCAAGCCCTGGGCGTGCAGTTCGACGAATACCTTGACGACGGCGCGCGACAGTCCCTCGTCCATCGTGAAACGTTCGCGGTCCCAGTCGCAGGATGCGCCGAGGCGCTTGAGCTGGTTGATGATCAGGCCGCCGCTTTCGGCCTTCCACTGCCAGACGCGCTCGAGGAATTTCTCGCGGCCCATCTCGCGCCGGCCCGGCTCCTTGCGCTCCATCAACTGGCGCTCGACGACCATCTGCGTGGCGATCCCGGCATGATCCATGCCGGGCTGCCACAACACGTCACGGCCGCGCATCCGTTCGAACCGACACAGCACGTCCTGCAACGTGTTGTTCAGCGCGTGGCCGATATGCAGCGAGCCCGTCACATTCGGCGGCGGGATCATGATCGTGAAGGGTTCGGCGTCGCGGCGCTCAGGCCGGCCCGCCTTGAACGCGCCTTCGGCCTCCCAGGCGGCGGCCATGCGGGCCTCGATGTCGGCGGGCTGGTAGGTCTTTTCGATCATGACGGGGCAATCACTCAGCGGCGCCAAGGCGCTCGGGTGCAAACGGGAATTTCGAAGGTTTTAACAAGCCACCGGCGAACGGCAAGTCAATGCACGGCCGCGCGAGACGGTCACGATCGTCCGCGACACGATTCGTCCGCGATAAGGCTCAGCGGCCGCGCGAGACGCGCTCGATCTCGGCCTTGACGATGCGCTCGACCAGGCCCGGCAAGTTGTCGTCCAGCCAGTTCTTGAGCATCGGCCGCAGCATTTCCTTGACCAGGTCTTCCAACGTGCGGGCGTTGTTGCTGAGCACGGTGTTGGCCAGAGAGTTGAACGCCGATTCGTCCGCCGACACGGTGGCGCGCGACAGCATCGGATTCGACGCCGCGGCGGTGTCCGGTGGCGGCGCATCGAAAGCGGAGCCGCGCGGACGCGCGACGGACTCGCTGAATTCAAGATCGTCCTGCGGGTCGACCTTCTGGAACGGTTTCGGAACCGGATCCGGCAGCGCCATGTCGTCGGTCAGTTCGAACACGTCGCCATGGGGCAAGGACGGCCGGATATCGTCATCCGATGTCGCAGTGTCGAGGCCCGCGAGCATCGCGTCGATATCGTCCTGGCTGTTGCTGACGGCAGCCGGCGCGGCCTTGGCGGCCACCGGCGCGGGCCGCATCGGCGCGGCAGCCGATGGTTTCGCAGCGACGATCTGTGGTTTCGTCGAGGTGTCCATTTTGGTGATCTCAGCCTTTACGGGGTCTGGCCTGGATGCGGCGGCCATCGGTGATGGTCTTGCGGCGCCCGGCTCCACTCTATCAGCGGCGTCGCCCGCCGGTGGTTTGGCCTCATCGTCCGCGATGATACGCCGGATCGACGCCAGAATCTCCTCCATTGAGGGTTCCTGAACCTTTGCAGGCTGCGTCATGTCCGACTCCACATCATCATCAACGCGATCCTCTGTATCGGGTCGCCCGACAGATTGACCGATTTCGGATTCGAGGGCCGACTTGATCGGCCGGCCGTCACTGTCCCGGATCCGACGCGGCGCGCTCGCCTCGCACGAATCGCTCTATGCCCTGCGGCAAAGCGTAAGGCATCGCATCAAACATTGGCAACAATGGAGGGACGCAAATGATCGATCATGACGTCCAATCGCGACACGCGCGTTGTGGATGCGCGTATCGCCGTCGGATCAGCGACCGTCCGGCGTCCGGGTGCCGGCCCAGCTGTCACGCACCTGATGGTAGTGAACGCTCGGGTCGTAGACAGTGGTGCCGAGACGCAACGTCGTCGGCGACAGCCGGCCGACCGCGCTGAGCACCGAATAAGACGCGACCACACGGTCGTGCTGCGCCGTCACCAAGGCGACGCGCGCGTTCACCAGCGCCTGTTGTGCGTTCAGCACGTCGAGCGTGGTGCGCTGCCCGGCCCGCGCTTCTTCGCGCACGCCGTTGAGTGCGATCTCCGAGGCCTGCACCTGGGCCTGCGCCGATGACACCTGCGCGCGACCGGCGAGCAACTGGCCCCAAGCCTGCGCGACGGTGGCGCGAGTCTGATCGCGCGTCTGTTCGAGCACCAGGCGCTGCTGCGCCAGGTTTTCCTTCGACTGCCGGATCAGCGCGTATTCGCCGCCGCCCTGATAGATCGGCACCGACAATTGCGCGGCGGCCGAGGCAACGAGCTGCTTCGGCGTCGTGATCGCCGTTTCATAGGATTGCTGGACGTTGGCGTTCAACGTCAGCGTCGGGAACAGCGCGCCTTCGTTGACCTTCACGGTCAGGAAGCTGACGTCGATTCCGAACATCGCGGCGGTGACGTTGGGATTCTCGACGAGACCGAGATTGACCGCCGCCGCGAGTGACGTCGGCAGATAGCGATCCACCGGCGAACCCGGCTGCAATGCGTTCGGATCATTGCCGATGATGCGGCGGAAGTTGGATCGCGTCGTCGTCAGGTTCGATTCGGCGGTCTGTTGCTGCGTGCGCCCGGCGGCCAGTTGCGCCTCGGACTGCGCGACATCGGTGCGCGTCACTTCGCCGACGCTGAAACGGTCGCGGGTCTGTTTGAGCGTCTGTTCAAGCACACGGACGTTGCTGCGCTGAACTTCGACGATGGCGGAGTCGCGCAGATAGTCCATGTAGATCGTGGCGGCGGCGAGCAGCACGTTCTGTTCCAGAACGCGTAGAGCTTCGCGGGCCGAGGACACCTGACCTTCGGCCGCCCGCGTGCGGTTCGCGGTCTGAAAACCGTTGAACAGGGTCTGCGAGGCCGTCGCGCCGATACTGCGCGGCCGCTGCGTGCCGGTCAGCTCGACGGTATTGCCGAGAATTTGCGACTGCACGTCGGTATATTGATAGCCGGCGCTGGCGGTGACGGAGACACGCGGCCGATAGCCGGACAGCGCCTGCGGCACGTTCTCGTCGGTCGATCGCACCTGCGCGCGCTGGGCATTCAATTGTGGATTGGTCTGATAGGCCCGCACCAACGCCGCCTCGATCGTATCGGCCCGCACCGGTGTCGCGCCGAGCAGCATCAGCAAGGCAGTGGCTGCAACTCCCGTTCGAAAATTCACGCAACGCATTCCCGGTAATCCAATCCCAACCGCCAAACGACCGGCTGCCGATAAAGCGTGGCAGGATCACTCGGGTGGTCCGCTAACGAGTCGTTAACAGACCGACATTATGCCGCGACAGCCAGCGCCGGAACCCCTGTAAGGGTCATGACGTCGGAAACTCTTGAGTTGGGTCATCCGCGCCACACTTGCGCGGACCTTGATTTAAACAGGACCAAAAACAAATTATCAGAAGACGAATGCCGGCGTCCGCTCCAGCCCGGGCAGCACCGGCGCCGTCGCGTCGAACAGCGGGCGGCTGCTGACATCGTCATGCGAACGCGTCACCAGCACGGCGCGTTGCGGCGTCGTCATCGCGAACACGCCGACCAGCCGGCCATTCGGCGCAAGCTGGCGGTAAAGCGCGACCGGTTCGATCTCGGTCGCGCCATCGAGCACGATCACATCGTAGGGGGCGTTGGCGACGCAGCCTTGCGCGGCCGGGCCCGGTTCCACCCTGACACTGCCGTAGCCGAGCTCCGCAAGGCGGGCTGCGGCATTGGCGGCCAGGTCGGTGTCGCTTTCAGTCGCCGTCACCTGCCCGGCCAGCCGCGACGCGACGGCCGCGATATAGCCCGTCGCGCAACCGACAACGAGAACCTTGTCCGTCGAGGAAATCGCGGCGGCTTGCAGCATCCGCGCGATCACGACCGGCTTGATGAGATAACGCTTCGCGGCACCCGGCGTGCTGACGTCGAGATCGATATCGAGATAAGCCATTTTGCGCAGAGCCGCCGGGACGAATGCCTCGCGCGGAACCGCCAGCATGGCGTCGATGATGCGGAGGTCGGTCACGTCGCTCGGGCGGACCTGACCATCGACCATCTTCTGACGGGCGGTCACGAAATCGAACATCGCAGGATTGGACATCGAACCGTTCGACATGGGACTCTCGCATCGCGGTGGCGGCTGCCCGAGGACTAAGGCAGCCGCTGTTGCGATGCAAGGTCGCTGTCGGCGTACGCCTAGAGCTCGATCGGCACCGCAAGCCGCGCGATCAGGCGCGCGACGTCGTCGAGGTGCTCGGTATCATGTTCGTCCACGGCTTCCGCCAGCAACGTGACGCATTCGTCATCACTGATCGCCTCCAAGGAGCGCCCACCGAAGCCGAGTGGCGGTGAAGCAATATGACGGGTCGCTGGTGACATCATTGGCATCGCAGCATCTCCATGGTGGTGAGTCGTGAGTTCCAGCATGCTGGCGTGGGAATGGGACCGTTTCGCGTTGACGAGGTGGCCTCGATCGGACGGTTTCCCGAACGAAACCGCGGTAATGCGGACGAAACCATCAATGTCATTTCCTGCTTTCCAACCGCCGATCGCTTTGTTATAGGCTGCGACCTGCGAGCTGACTTGCTTCGCTGTTCCCTGGTAGCTCAGTGGTAGAGCATTCGACTGTTAATCGAATGGTCGCTGGTTCGAATCCGGCCCGGGGAGCCAACAATTTGTCCTT
>JAQGJY010000065.1 GCA_028290325.1 Tardiphaga sp. | reverse complement strand
GGCGTCTCCAGCTGGTGATGCCAGACCACCGGCCATGTGCCGACGAAATTGCCCTTGCCGGCGGCCCAGGCCAACGCGGTGTCGAAGCCGAAACCGCCGACGGGAAATGTCAGGCCGAACTCGGCATATTGTTTGAGGAAGTTGGTGATCTGGTTGCCGGCGAGGTTGATGACGACGAGGTCCGGTTTGGCCTCGCGGATCTTCAGCAGATAGGCCGAGAAATCGGTGGCGTCGGTCGGCACCAGATCGTCGCCGGCGAAGTTGCCGCCGTTGGCCTCCATGAAGCGCTTCGAGACCTTCAACAGATCGTGGCCGAAGGCATAGTCGGCCGTCAGCGAATACCACTTCTTGCCCTTGACCAGCCCGTCGCGCAGGAACGAGCGGCCGACCGTCTTCACGTACATCGAGTTCTGCGACTCGACGTGGAACAGATAACGCTGGCAATCCTTGCCGCGCAGCGCGTCGGAATTGCCGCCGGTGTTGATGAACAGCGTCTTGTTGCGGGTCGCGACCTGCGCGATCGTCAGGACGGACGCCGACGAAATCTCGCCGATGATACAGGTGACCTTGTCGCGCTCGATCATGCGCTCGGCTTTGGTCGACGCGGTTTGCGGATTGATCGAGTCTTCCTTCAACAGCTCGACCTTGCGGCCCAGCAGGCCGCCGGCCGCGTTGATCTCCTCGACCGCCAGATCGATGGCCATGACGCCATATTCGCCAAGCGGCCCGAGAAAACCGGTGCGCGGCGTCAAATGGCCGATGCGGATCACCTCGGAGGTCTGCGCGCTGAGGATCGATGGCGCGGCGAAACCGGAGACCAGCGCCAAACCGCCGGCCGTCTTCAACAAACCACGGCGCGTGAACTCGTGACTCTTCGACATCGAATCGTCTCCCTGATACGGCCGCGCAAAGCGGCTGTTTCCCCGTCGGCAGGCGGCACGCTCATTCTGAACGAGAGCATTCTGCCGGCTTGCCGTGATCTGTGATCACAGTTAGACTTGCAAAACACGGCGGCTTTGTCGAGTCCCGCGTCCATTATTTCGTCGGTGATGCCGGAGACCGTGGTGAGTTTAGCCGCTGCCTTGACCCTCGTGGAGCCGCTCGATCGCCAGACGCTCGGCGAGCGGGCCTATGCGCGGCTCGCCGATTTGCTGATCTCGGGGCGGCTGGCGCCCGGCGAAAAGCTGTCGCTGCGCACGGCCGCCGAATTGCTTGGCGTGTCGATCATGCCGGTGCGCGAGGCGGTGTCGCGGCTCGTTGCCGACAAGGCGCTGGAGGTCACGGCCAATCGCGCCGTGCGCGTGCCGATCATGTCGGCCACGCAGTTTCGCGATCTCACCAAGGTCCGGGTCACGATTGAGGGCTATGCCGCGGCGGAGGCCGCGCGTCTGCGTGGCGACGACGATGTCGCCGCGATCGCGCGTGCCGAGGCGGCGATGCGGGTGCAAAGCCAAAAGCGGACGCCCGATCTGCCGCTCGCGGTCGAACTCAACAAGACGTTTCACTTCGCCGTCTATGACGCCGCGCACTCGCCGGTGCTGGTCGAGATCATCCGTGCGCTGTGGTTGAAGGCCGGGCCGGTCATCAATCTCGATCTGCGGGGCAACCCGGATCGTCTCGCGAAAGGCGAGGCCGTCCGCTGTCATGCGGATGTCCGCAAGGCGATCGAGGTCGGCGATGCCGAGGCTGCCAAAGCCGGCGTCGCCGCCGATATCGCGGGCGCCGCCGATTTCATCTTGTCGCGCGGCGGCCTTCCAAGCTGATTTCATCTGGAGTTGTCATGGATCTCGATCTTAAAGGTTCGCGCGTTGTCGTCACGGCCGGGGCGAACGGTATCGGCCTCGCCATCGCGCGGGCTTTCGCCAGCGAGGGCGCGCGGGTCCATGTCTGTGACGTCGATCAGACCGCGCTCGCCACGCTCGCGACCAGCGATCCGGCCATCACGCACACCGTGTGCGATGTCTCCGATCGCACGGCGGTTCAGGCGCTGTTCGCTGACGTCATGACGCGGCTCGGCGGTCTCGACGTCCTCGTCAACAATGCCGGCATTGCCGGCCCGACCGCGAAGGTTGAGGACATCCATCCGGAGGATTGGGATCGTTGCCTTGATATCTGCCTGACCGGGCAATTCAATTGCACGCGTCTGGCGGTGCCGCTGTTGCGGCAGAGTGCCAACGCCTCGATCGTCAACCTGTCCTCGACGGCGGGCCGGGTCGGCTTCGCGATGCGCGCGCCCTATGCGGCGGCGAAGTGGGGCGTCATCGGCTTCACCAAATCGCTCGCCATCGAACTCGGCCCTGACAGGATCCGCGTCAACGCGATCCTGCCCGGCCTCGTCGCCGGCGATCGTCAGCGCCGCGTGCTCGAAGCCAAGGCGCAGCAGCGCGGGATTTCCTTCGCCGAGATGGAGGCCACCGCGTTCTCCTACACATCGATCAAGGATTACGTCACGCCGGAGCAGCTCGCCGATCAGATCCTGTTCCTGGCCAGCCCGCGCGGACGCACGATTTCGGGGCAGGCGATCTCGATCTGCGGCGATACGCAGATGCTGGGCTGATGACGTTTGGTCGATTTATTTGATCTAGACCAGACGCGGTTTCGCTGTGACGGCCAGCTCGCGCAGC
>JAQGJY010000058.1 GCA_028290325.1 Tardiphaga sp. | reverse complement strand
GCGGCCTGCCCGGTTTTCGCATCGCGCGGTCCGACGTTCACGCGCAACTGGTCACGCAGGCGCGCGACGAGGCGCTGCGGATCCTCAAAGACAATCCGAAGCTTCAGGGCGCGCATGGTGAGGCGTTGCGCGTGCTGCTTTATCTTTACGAGCGCGACGAGGCGCTGCCGCTGATCGGCGCCGGATAAGCCAGCCAAATCGTCCCGCAGAAATGCCGTTCCGAGCAATGGAACCCGCGGCGCGTCATGACGTTCTCACAGCGACATTCACAATGGAGGCTGACATGGGACGTGGACTTCTTCTCTGGCTGGTGGGCGTGCCGATTCCGGTAATCCTGCTGCTCTGGCTGTTCTTTCGTTAACGAATACGCGACTTGATCGAGCAGGCCCCGCAACGCGGGGCCTGTTTCGTTGTGTTATGCATGCCCATCATTGCTTGCAGGTGGTGCGACCATGCCAATCCCGACGCAGATCACGATCTGGGGCCGCGCCAATTCGGTCAACGTCCAGAAGGTGCTATGGTGCGCTTCCGAACTTGATCTTGTTTTCGAACGGATCGATGCCGGCATGGCCTTCGGCCACAACGATCAACCGCATTACCTGCAGATGAATCCGAACGGCCGCATCCCGACATTGGTCGAGGGCGATTTCGTTCTTTGGGAAAGCAACGCGATCCTGCGCTATCTCGTTCTCGCGCATGGTCGTGGTTCGACGCTTTATCCGGAGGCGGCTAAAATCCGCGCCGGCATCGAGCGTTGGCTCGATTGGACGCTGTCGACCTTGCAACCAGCCGAACGTCCGGTGTTCTGGGGCCTGGTTCGCACGCCGGCGGCGGAGCGCGATATGGCGGCGCTTCAGCGCGACACCGACGCGGTCGGCAGGCTGTGGACGATGATCGACGCGCATCTGGTCGGGCGCGACGTGATGGAGGGCGAAACCTTCTCGCTCGCCGATCTCGCGCTCGGGACCTACGCGAGGCGCTGGTTCGGCGTCGAAGGCGTGGTGAAACCGGAGCTGCCGCATCTGATGCGATGGTATCAGCGAGTCGCCACGCGGCCGGCTTTTGTGGCGATCGTCGCACCGCCGATGTCCTGATATCTATGTCAGTCCGCGCTCGACAAAAAGAACGATGGCAACGATCGCCAGCGTGATCGCAATCACGGTCAACCGCAGCGTCCAGCTCATGCCACGGCCGACCCACCACATCACCGCGCAACTCATCAGAACCGGAACGATGATTTCAAGCGGCATTGGCTGACTCAGGGCGACGACGAATGATTGCTGATGCCGCCACCGATCCCGATGCTTCCGCCGATTTTGATGCAGGTATCCGTGCCATCGACCCGCGCGAAGCCCGGCCCGAATTGAGCGCAGGGATGGCTCGCGGGCGCGCGCGGCGGCTTGCTCACTGGCGCGTTGATCTGGTCGCGCGGCGGACGCAGAGCGTCTTTCCGCTGCGCGTAAGCCGGCGGCATCATCACGAACACACCAAGAAAGGCTGCCAAGGCGGCGGATCGGACTCGCATGGCGACGATCAAATCACGCCCCGCTGAATTTGACACCGAGCGTTTTGCCGCGTCGCCAGACCACGTCACAAGCGCGCCCGGCGCGGCCATCGCGGGAAAAACCAAGCTTGACCTTGTTGGTCACGGAGGTCGGATCATCGACGGTGATCTTAGCGCCCGACGCCGACAGGTCGATGACCTGACAGGCGCGCGCCGCGAAGCCGCCATCGAGCGTGATCCAACCCGCTTGACGGACCGACTTGCGGGCTTCGCGCTTTTTGATGATCGCCATCCGGAAACTCCCTGCCGCCCGGATGTTCGAAGAACAGGCCGTCGCGCCATCAGGTTCCACTCTTACGGCCCGGACTCTTTCGGAAAGGTTGCAACGCCAGACCAGAAAGCCGCAAACCCATACAAGGTCGCGGCGGTCGCGTTGATGTCCGCATGAAAAATGGTGCTCCCTAGCGGAATCGAACCGCTCTCTCCACCGTGAAAGGGTGGCGTCCTAACCGATAGACGAAGGGAGCTAAACATCAGGCGCTTGGCAGTTATCGCCCGGCCGTCCGTTGCACGCGCGAAGCTATAATGACGTTTTTCGCGCCCGGCAAGCCGCCTTGCGCGGAAGATGGTGTTGCCGCTGCCCCGACACGCCGCCGGCCTCAGCAGCCGCGACAGATGCCCTTCATTCTGCGTTCCAGAACCGCATCCTCGCGCGTCATCGTATCCTGCGAGTTTTCGCTGGCATTCTGGTTTTGCGGCGGCAATGCCATGGCGCGCGGTTGCCGATGGCCGACTGGAGGCTGGGGAATCGGTCGGGCCGGTGCCGGAGCGGTCAGTTCAGGCGGCGAAATACCGCCGGACTGCGCCAATGCCGGCGTCGTACCCGCGACGATGAGGCTCCCTGCGATCAGATGTGCCCATTTCATCACCGTTCTCCCGACCAGTCAGCGCCCATCCTGACTCATTTTTTCAGCCGTGAAAACAGTCGGAACTCCGACCGTTGCGCGGGTCATTGTTACGGCGTCACGGCTGCGGCGGGTACAGATGCACGTCGCCGCAGTAATCCAGCACCCGGATCTGCGATTCGGCGTCTTGCGTCAGATATTGCGGGCCGACCGGAGCCTTGCCGAATCCGCCGGGAATATCGAGCACGTAATCCGGCTGGCACAGGCCCGAGACGCGGCCGCGCAACGCCATCATCAGCGCCTGCCCTTCGGCCAGGGTCGTCCGCAGATGCGCGGTGCCGGGCGCGAGATCACCGTGATGCAGATAATAAGGCTTGATGCGGCATTCGACGAAACCGCGCATCAGCGCCGCCAGCGTCGCCGCGTCGTCATTGACGCCGCGCAGCAGCACGCTCTGGCTGACCATCGGAATCCCGGCGTCGATCATGGCGGCGCAGGCCTTCCGCGCCGCAACGCTGAGTTCGCGCGGATGATTGGCATGCAGGGCGACCCATGTGGTGGCGCCTGTCACCCGCAAGGCCGCGACCAGATCCGGCGTCACGCGGGCGGGATCGGCGACCGGAATGCGGGTATGGATGCGGATGATCTTCACATGAGCGATCGCGGCGATGTCGCGCATGATCTCATCGAGCCGACGTGGCGACAGCATCAGCGGATCGCCGCCGGTGAGAATGACTTCCCAGATTTCGTCGTGGGCGCGGATATAATCGAGCGCGCCTGCATAAGCGTCGCCGGACAGGCTGGTCTCCTTGCCCGGCCCGACCATCTCGCGGCGAAAACAGAAACGGCAATAGACCGCGCAGACATGGACCAGCTTGAACAGCACGCGGTCGGGATAGCGATGCACGATGCCATCGACCGGCGAATGCACGTGATCGCCGATCGGATCGGCGCGCTCCTGCGGCTGGGTCAGGAGTTCGTCGGCGCGCGGAATGTATTGCCGCGCGATTGGATCGTCCGGATCGTCGCGATCGATCAATGCGGCGACGGCTGGCGTGACGGCGACGGCATATCGCGCCGCGACCTGCTCCAATGCGGGCAGATCGTCCCGCGCCGCGAAGCCTTGCGCGATCAACTCATCGGCGCGGCGAATCGTCGAACGCGTGGTCATGCCGGCGGTGTCCAGACCACCTGATCGATTCGGGTCGCGCCCGCCGCCAGCATCACAAGCCTGTCGAAGCCGAGCGCGACGCCGCTCGCCTCGGGCATTGCGGCGACGGCAGCGAGAAAATCCTCGTCCAGCGGATAGCGTTCGCCATAGCGGCGTTGCCTCTCGTCCATCGCCGCGTCGAACCGCGCGCGCTGCTCGTCGGCGTCGGTGAGTTCGCCGAAACCGTTGGCGAGCTCGATGCCGCAGGCGTAGATTTCAAACCGTTCCGCGGTGCGCGGATCGTCAGGGCTGACGCGGGCCAACGCGGCTTCCGGCGCGGGATAATCGAACAACACGGTGAGCCGTCCCTGGCCCAGTTTCGGCTCGACATGCTCGACCAGAATCTTGCTGAAGATATCCGACCAGTCGTCATCCTCGGTGACACGCACTTTGTCGCGCGCGGCCTCCGCCAAGGCGTGGCGGTCGCCGCGCTGGTCGTGAATCGTCGCCAGCAGATCGACCCCGGCATCGCGAACGAACGCGTCGCCGACGCTCAGCAATTCCGGCTCCAGAAACGGGTCGGCGCCGCTGCCGCGAAATGTGAACCGCCGCGTCCCGACGGCCTGCGCCGCCTTGGCGATCACCACCACGCAATCCGCCATCACGTCATCGAAGCCGGCGCCGGCGCGATACCATTCCAGCATTGTGAATTCCGGCAGATGCAGGTCGCCGCGCTCGCGGTCGCGAAACACCCGCGCGAATTCGACGATCTTGTCCTCGCCTGCGGCCAGCAATTTCTTGGCGGCGAATTCCGGGGATGTCCGCAGGTAACGGGTTCGGCGCTCGCCGTCCGCCGAGAGCAACTCCGTGCGCGGCGCGTGCAAATGGGTTTCGTTGCCCGGCGACACCTGCAACACGGAGGTTTCGACCTCGGTGAAGCCCTCGGCCTCGAACCAGTCGCGCAGATGCCGCGTGATCGCGCCGCGCGCAGCCAGAAACGGCCGGCGGTCGGCGTGGCGCGACGGCGCCCACCACGGCGACATCGGATCGTGTTTAACCGTCATTGCGGCGCCGCACAGGGTAAAACGCTGGCATCGCCGGGTGAAATCAGTATGTTGCGCCGGCAAACCGCTTCGCCGGCCCGTGGACAGCCTTGTCCGGAACGGTCCCAAGCCAGACATTCAGGACATATCACTGTGAAAGTCATCGCCAGTTCTATCCGCAAGGGCAACGTCATCGAGCAGGACGGCAAGCTCTACGTGGTTCTGACCGCCGAGAACATCCACCCCGGCAAGGGCACCCCGGTCAGCCAAATCGAAATGCGCCGAATCAGCGACGGCGTGAAGATCTCGGAGCGCTACAAGACCACCGATGCGGTGGAAAAGGCGACGATCGAGGACCAGAACTTCAATTATCTTTACAAGGATGCCGACGGCTTCCACTTCATGAACAACGACAATTACGATCAGGTGCAGGTTCAGAAGGACGTGATCGGCAACGCCGAGCCCTATCTGCAAGAGAACATGACCGTGAAGCTGTCGCTGCACGGCCTGATCCCGGTGGCGATCACGATGCCGCAACGCGCGACGCTGGAAGTGATCGAGACCGAGCCGGTTACCAAGGGCCAGACCGCGTCGTCGTCGTACAAGCCGGCGATCCTGTCGAACGGCGTCCGCACGCTGGTGCCGCCGCATATCGGCGCCGGCACCCGCATCGTCGTGATGACGGAAGACGGCTCCTACGTCGAACGCGCGAAGGATTGAGGATCACGCGCTGGCTTTGGCGGTCAGCGCGATTCCCAATGCTTTCATGACTGCGATCGTCGTTTTCAGTGTCGGATTGCCTTCGGCGCTGAATGATCGATAGAGCTGCTCGCGCGACAAGCCGGTCTGACTGGCGATTTCGGTCATGCCTTTGGCGCGGGCCACGACGCCGAGGGCACGCGCGATATAGCCGGAATCGTCGGTCTCGAATGCTTCAGCCATGAAGGCCGCAACCGCGATGTCGGAGGTCAGATCCTCGGCCATACCGCCGCCCCGGTCATTGGCTTACACTGGGGCCATGACCGCATCTGATTCCAGCGTCCGCCTGTCGCGTCGTCGCCTGTTGCAAGGCGGC
>JAQGJY010000039.1 GCA_028290325.1 Tardiphaga sp. | reverse complement strand
TCGTTGAACGCCAGATGCAGATGCGGGCCGCGCGCATAGCGCGTCCACGTCTCGTCCGGATGCGACGGCGACATCAATGTCAGCAGGCGATAGTCGCGCAACGACGAGGCGACGCGATCGAGGTCGCTCAGCGCGCAGACGTGAATGTCGCGCCGCGTCATAGGCCTGCGCGCTCCGACAGGGTCGACGCCAGCCGGTCGCCGGTCAGCGCCAGCGTCGCGCGCCCGGCCACCTTGGTGACCGGTTCAGCCTTGTCGGGGCTCAGCCAAACCAACAGGTCGTGATTCATCTCTTAAACCCAAGGACTAAAACCGCCGACACGCATCGACGCGACGCGCCTGCTGCCTTCGATATCACACCGCAACGTCGCCGGTGCGGGGTTATCTCTTTCGCTTGGCTTGGAAAATCGTGGGCGCCAAGTCGTTGCGCGTCAGCACCGCGTTTCCAAAACGATCAGCGAAACGCAGCGCCGGAATTTCGCGATCTCGACGAGCCGACCAAGCGTCTTAATGCGCGGCCTGTGCGGCGACATCCGTGGCCGGATCGGACAGTAAGATCGCGTCGATTGCCGCCGTGTCGCGCAGGTCTTCAAAAATCGGTGGCTTGAGGACACGATAATAACGACCACGGATGAGGACGGGGCCGCTGTAGTCGCCAGCCTCCTCGTGCTCCTTCCTCGTCAGATAAGTCCGCATCACCGCGATCCGTCAAATGAGAGTTGAGCGACAATCGGCTTGCCAACGCGTCTGTCCGCAGCGCGGCGCGTCGGGATCAATAGGTATAACGGGGCCGAGAATACTTTATTTCCAATAGCGAGCTAGAAAATCACATCGGGACAAATAGGCAATACGTCTTTTTATGGAACCCGCTCAATGGCGGTGGATTAGGCTGGTCCTACTCACATCGTTTTGAGGCCTGATATGAAACTTTTGACATCGTTACTCGTGGCTGGCGCCCTGCTGTCATCCGCCAGCGCGTTCGCCCAAGCCCCCGCTGCCAAGGATCGCCCCGGCAACAATGCCGTCAACAGCGAGCAAAAGAATTCCAACGCGCCGGTCGCAGGTCGCAACAGTTTCACGAAAGGCCAGGCGCAGAGCGCGATTGAAAAGGCCGGCTACAAAAACGTTTCCGATCTGGCCAAGGACGATCAGGGCGTGTGGCGTGGAAAGGCAACCAAGGGCGGCACGACAAGCGACGTGACCGTTGACTTCCAGGGCAACGTCAACGCTGCGAAATAAGGATCAGACCAATGACGACAACCATCTCCCGACTCTACGACAACTATTCCGACGCGCAGAACGCCGTTCGCGGACTCGAGGCCGCCGGCGTTCCGCACTCCGACATCAGCATCGTCGCGAACAATTCTGACGGCACGCTGGGCGGCAAGAAAGACCGTGACGGCGACGGGGTCGATGACCGAGCCGAAGCGGCGGGTAAGGGTGCCGGCATCGGCGCCGGCTTGGGCGGCGCGGCCGGTTTGCTGGCCGGTCTCGGTTTGCTTGCGATCCCGGGGCTTGGTCCCGTCGTTGCCGCAGGTTGGCTGGCGGCCACCGCGGTGGGTGCCGCGGCCGGTGCGGCGACCGGCGGCATCGTCGGAGCGCTCACCGAAGCGGGCGTCTCCAAGGAGGATGCTGGGCGGTACGCGGAAGGCGTGCGGCGAGGTGGCACACTGGTGACGGCCAAGGTGGCGGACGCCGATAAGACGCGGCTGGATGCGATCCTGAATCGGTCGTCGGTCAATCTCAACGAGCGCAGCGCCGCCTGGCAGAAGTCCGGCTGGCAAGGCTACGATCCCGCCAGCGAGCCCTACGATGCGGACCGGATCCGCGCGGAGCGGAATCTCTACCGGTAAACATGACAACAATGGCCCGCTTCGCGCGGGCCATTTTTTTCGGACGTTCGCGCGATTCTGGCGCCAGCGTCGATCTGATCGGAGATGCGACCGCGCCCTTCGCGGCCCGACCAACTCGGTGGTGAGCTGGTGCTCCCATGGGGAATCGAACCCCAGTTTTCGCCGTGAGAGGGCGACGTCCTAACCGCTAGACGATGGGAGCGAGCGGACAAGGCAATAGCCTTGATAGGGCCGCACTGCAACTTGGAAATCCGGCGGGGTTACGGCTCGGTGGCGAAGCGCAGTTTGCCGGCCGGCTTCAGCGTGCGGGCGTCGAAGCTGCGGATTTCGGTCTGGCCGCCGCTCTCCAGCGTCACCAGGATGCGGTCGCCGGACACCGCGGTCGCGACGATTCGGGCGCCTTTTGGCAGCGTCGCCGTGGTATCAGTGGCGACAACGCTTCCCTCGCTGCGGAAAACACGATAGCCGATCACCATGAAGATCGCGCCGATGCCGAGCGCGATGGTCAACCCGCCGATCAGCATCAGTTTACGCACCCGCGCCATCATCAGCGCGGTCTGTTCCGGATTGGGATCGACGGGCGCAGCGGTCACAGTGGATTCAGTCATGCAAAACTCTGTCGTTAAGGAAGATTCGGCTCTTGACCACCACGCCCATCCCGGCGACGGCCGGCAGTTGCAGGTGGTGGTGGTCGGCGACGAGGATTCGGTCCGTCTCGATCGCGTTCTGGCGTTGCTGTGCCCGGACCTGTCGCGGTCGCGGCTGAAGGCGCTGATTCTCGCCGGCGCGGTCGCGAGCAAAGGCAGCGTCATTCGCGACCCCGCTTATCATGTGTCCGCCGGCGATACGATCACAATCGACGTACCGCCATCGGTCGCGGCAGAACCCGCCGGCGAGGATATCGCGCTCGACATCATCTATGAGGACGCCGATATCGTCGTCATCGACAAGCCGCGCGGGCTCGTCGTGCATCCCGCCGCCGGCCACGAGACCGGAACGCTGGTCAACGCACTGATCGCGCATTGCGGGGCGTCGTTGTCCGGCATCGGCGGCGTCAAACGTCCCGGCATCGTCCATCGGCTCGACAAAGACACGACCGGGCTGATGGTGGTCGCCAAGAACGACCACGCCCACCAGTCGCTCTCCGCGCAATTCGCCGATCACGGCCGCACCGGCGAATTGCGCCGCGGTTACATGGCTTTCGTGTGGGGCGCGATGAATCGCCCGACCGGCACGATCAACGAGCCGATCGACCGGCATCCGCATGCGCGCGAGAAGATGGCGGTCCGCGAAGGCGGCCGCGAGGCGATCACGCATTGGGAGGCGGTGCAGAGTTTCGAGGGCCGGGAATCCAAGCCAGTCGCCACCTTGCTGGCTTGCCAGTTGGAAACCGGGCGCACCCACCAGATTCGCGTCCATCTCGCCCATGTCGGCCATCCGCTGATGGGCGACGACACGTACGGGCCGCATTACAAGACCAAGGCCAACGCGCTGAGCGGACCCGCCAAGGCGGCGCTGATCGCCTTGGACCGACAGGCACTCCACGCTTACCTGTTGACGCTCGAACATCCTCGCACTGGCGAAGTCATGACCTGGACGCGCGACTTGCCGGCCGATCTGGCGTTGCTGCGCGACACCCTGTCTGCGGCGCGTTGACGCAGAAAAGGCCTACATTACCAAAGATTTAGCTGGTGTCACGCTGACGTGACGCAGGACTTCTTCCCCCGCGCCGGGGATTTCGTGTATGTTGCACCTGCGCTGGACTTTGCAGCGCGGAACATCGCACCGCGATCGGCTTTAACAAAGCGATCGCCTGCCTGGCTCGCCGCTATCGGGAGCCTGAACCACTGGAGGGGCGCAACAATGGCCCGTGCAGCTACACTACCGGTTCTCAACGGAGAATCTGGGCTCTCGCGTTATCTCGCCGAGATCCGCAAATTCCCGATGCTGGAACCGCAACAGGAATATATGTACGCCAAGAGCTGGCGTGAACACGACGATCGCAACGCCGCGCATCATCTGGTCACGAGTCATCTGCGACTCGTCGCCAAGATCGCCATGGGCTATCGCGGCTACGGCCTGCCGATTTCCGAGGTCGTCTCGGAAGGCAATGTCGGCCTGATGCAGGCGGTGAAGCGATTCGAGCCCGACAAGGGGTTCCGACTTGCCACCTACGCCATGTGGTGGATCAAGGCGTCGATTCAAGAGTACATTCTGCGCTCGTGGTCGCTTGTGAAAATGGGCACCACCGCGAACCAGAAAAAGCTGTTCTTCAACCTGCGGAAGGCGAAGAGCAAGATCTCCGCGCTGGACGAAGGCGATATGCATCCGGATCAGGTCAAGCTGATCGCCAAGCGGCTCGGAGTCACGACTCAGGACGTCATCGACATGAACCGCCGTCTGGGTGGTGATGCGTCGCTCAACGCGCCGATCCGCGATGATGGCGAAGCCGGCGAATGGCAGGATTGGCTGGTCGATCACTCGCCGACCCAGGAGGCCGTGATGGCCGAGCATGAAGAGCTCGATCATCGCCGGCGGGCCTTGAACGGCGCGATCGGCGTGCTGAACCCGCGCGAAAAGCGCATCTTCGAGGCGCGCCGGCTGTCGGACGATCCGATGACGCTGGAAGATCTCGCCAGCGAGTTCGGTGTGTCGCGCGAGCGCGTGCGTCAGATCGAGGTGCGCGCCTTCGAGAAGGTGCAATCCGCCGTGAAGGGCACCATCGCCAAGCAGGAACAGGCGGCGCTGGAAGCGGCGTACTGAGATACTTGATGACTATGACGACGAAAGCCGGTGGAAACGCCGGCTTTTTGTTGCGCTTGTTTTGCTGCGCCCGTTTTGCTTCGCCCAGGACGCTCAGGCCATCGGCGCTGGCGGCCTTCTGCGCACGCAAATCGCTGCGCCGCGCAGGCGCGGCGGCCTATCCCGCTCTCGCGACCGCGTCCGCCAGCAATCCGGCGAACAGCAACAATCCGGCGTCGCGGTTGGATTTGAACAGCCGCAAGCACAGCGGCGAGTCCGAAATCTCCAGTCGCGCGATTTGCCAGATGAGATGCGCGGCAAAAGCGGCGAGCCCGACCCAGCCCATCCAGCCAATATGAGCTATCGCTAAAGCAACGCCGATCAGCGCCACGGCAAGACCATAGAACAGCATCAGCATCGGCCGCGTCTTCGCGCCGAACAACAGCGCGGTCGATTTGATGCCGATCAGCGCGTCGTCTTCGGTGTCCTGATGGGCGTAGATCGTGTCGTAGCCGATCACCCATGAAATCGATCCGGCATACAGCACCAGCGCGATCAGATCGACACGCCCGAGCAGCACCGCGAAGCCCATCAGCGCGCCCCACGAGAACGCCAGGCCGAGCACGATCTGCGGCCAGTAGGTGATGCGTTTCATGAACGGATAGGCCGCCACGATCGCCAGGGAGGCGATGCCGGTCCACACCGCGAACCAGTTGAACCGCAACAAGACGACGAGTCCGACCAGCGCCAGCGCGACCAGAAATGCGAGAGCTTGTTTGACGCTGATCTGTCCCGCCGGGATCGGCCGCGAGCGGGTGCGCTCGACCAGGGCGTCGAGGTGACGATCGGTGATGTCGTTCCAGGCGCAGCCCGCACCGCGCATGACGAACGCGCCGACGAAGAACAGCATGAGGGTCGATGCGAGGTTGCTCAGGTCATGCGCGATGCCGGCGGCCAAAGCGGCGGACCACCAGCACGGCATCAATAGCAGCCATGAACCGATCGGCCGGTCGAACCGCGAAAGCCGAAGATAAGGCTGCGCCCAGGCCGGCGCCGAGCGATCGACCCAGTTGCCGGTGGAATCCGCGACTCGGGTGGTCGCGGTCATGCTCTATCTCGACAGCACGTTGCCGTTCAACGTGTCGAAGGTGCTGCCGCCTTTTTTCGACGTTGAGGCCTCCGGCAACGCGGCGGATGAGCCAAGCACCTCGGACAGCGACGGACCGGCCGGACCACGCTGCTGCTGTTGCTGCGCGACATTGCAGACCTGCGCCTGCATCTTCGACGTGTTCTTGTGGCCGTTCTTGAGCTGGTCGGCGACCGACGACGGGATGCCGCATTTGCGCGCGTTGGTCTCGACGTATTTGATCATCTTGATTTCGGCCTGCGCGAAATTGCCGATCAGTTTGCAGGCTTCGTCCGGCGGCGCGCGGCGGGCGCTCGCCGCCTTGATGAGATTGCCGCGCTTCTCGGCATCCTCGCGCAGCGGCACGAAACCCTTCATGCAGTCTTCGGCGCCCGGTGGCGGACCCGCCTGCGGACCAGGACCGGCACCGCTGAAGCCGCCGACCGGCGGCGCACCGGCCGATGGGAATGCGCCGCCGGGCGAGCCGCCGATCACGGCCGAAGGCGCGCCATTCACCGGCGGAAACGGTGAGGCTGCCGCCGGCGCGGCCGACTGGCTCGGCAACGGCGCCGGAAACGCGCTTTGTGCCCGCGCACCGCTGACGGTGGCGAAACAAAGAGCCGCGCTTAACGGCGCAATCAGAAAGCGGTTCATCAAAAGGCGGTCCTCCGGCAACGATCAAAGCGTCCCGAACGCTCGCGGGCCAACCGGCTCCGGCGATGACAATATCGGCGTTGTACGATTCCTGCTGCGCCTTAACAACCCGTTGATTTGGGCGACAGCGCGGCGCTGCGGCGCCACCGGCCTGCTATTCCCGCGGCAAATCGCATAAATTCGCCCGCCGCATTTCCGGGATATGTCGCAGCCGGCTTTGACGACGACCCGAAATCTCGACAAGACTCCGGGTTCGCACGCGCCGCAGTGGCGGTCGCGCCCCGGAATGACTTATGCCTGACCATGATTTCAAAAGCCCCCGCCTTTACGTCGATGCGCCGCTGGTTGCCGGCGTCGCCGTGCCGCTCGACCGCGACCAGGGCAACTATCTCGGCAACGTGCTGCGGCTGACGACGGGTGACCGCGTCCTGGTGTTCAATGGCCGCGATGGCGAGTGGCAGGCGGTGATCGCTGGCCGCAAGCGTCCCGATGCGCTGGAAATCCAGAGCCAGAGCCGGCCGCAGGGCACCCTGCCCGACGTCACCTATGCGTTTGCGCCGCTGAAGCACGCGCGGCTGGACTACATGGCGCAGAAAGCCGTCGAGATGGGCGTCGCGGTCTTGCAGCCGGTCATCACGCGGCACACGCAGGTCAGCCGCGTCAATACCGAACGGATGCGCGCCAACGCCATCGAGGCGGCCGAGCAATGCGGCATTCTCGTGCTCGCGACCGTCGCCGAACCGCTGACGCTGGAGAAATGGCTGGCCGGCCGCGACGCCTCGCGGCTGCTGGTGTTCTGCGATGAAGCCAGCGATGTGGCGGGCCCGGTCGCGGCGCTGCAAAGCGCGAAACCTAATGGCATCGACGTGCTGATCGGCCCGGAAGGCGGTTTCGCGGCCGAAGAACGCGATCTGCTCAAGCGTCAGCCGCATCGTCTGGTGCTGTCGCTCGGTCCGCGTATTCTGCGCGCCGATACGGCCGCCGTCGCCGCTCTGGCGCTGGTGCAGGCCGTATTGGGCGATTGGCGCGTGTGACCGCTCGGCGTATGTCGCCGACCAGAGGCGCATCTTTGCGCTGCTCGCGGCGCTTGCACGCTTGAGCGGCGACGACACGGGGCACGTCAGCGACGTTAAGCGCCTTTGCCTAAACAGGGTCGAAACCGTCATGAGGCCGTGCTAGAGCCTCCGGCTCACTGACAGAACTCGCTTTTTGGCCCGGACCCTCGACATGACGCCCTCCGCCGCATCCGACGCGACCGCTTCCGCCGTTCAGGCCGAAGCCCTGCTGCGCTCGTTCTCGGCGGCCGGCTATCACCACGCGCAGCCGGCGATCCTGCAACCGGCCGAGCCGTTTCTCGATCTGTCCGGCGAGGACATTCGCCGCAGCCTCTACCTCACCACCGATCCCGGCGGCGAGGAACTGTGCCTGCGGCCCGATCTGACGATTCCGGTCGCACGCGATTATCTCGCGTCATCGCGCGCCGGCGCTCCGGTCGGGTTCTGCTATCTCGGCCCGGTGTTCCGATTTCGCGCTGGCAAGCCCAGCGAATTTCAGCAGGCCGGCCTCGAATCCTTCGGCCGCATCGACCGCGCCGCCGCCGATGCCGAGATGCTGGCGCTGGCGTTGAAAGCCACCGCCGCCTTCGGCATCGCCGACGTCGATATCCGCACCGGCGACGTGGCGTTGTTCAGCGCCTTGATCGATGCGCTCGATCTCTATCCGGTGTGGCGACGCCGCCTGATCAAGGATTTCAACCGCAAGGTCAGCCTCGCGCAGGATCTCGAACGGCTGACGCTGGCGACCGGCGCCAAGCGCAATGAATATGAAGGCGTGCTGGCGGCCCTCGCCGGCTCCGACCGCAAGGCGGC
>JAQGJY010000415.1 GCA_028290325.1 Tardiphaga sp. | reverse complement strand
GACGACAGCGCCAGCACCACGTCGTTGAGCTTGCCGCCGGATGTCTTCGCCACGGCTTTCGCGGCCGAAAGCGAAATCGAGGTGCCTGCGAAGCTGCGCTCCGACGAGATCGACTTATTCAGAATGGTCGGCGGCGACAGCATGCTGACGATGCTGTCACGAGATTTCGGATCGGTGACTTTGCTGATCACGTCGGAGACGCTCTTCAGCATCGCCGGCACGCTGTTGGCGAACTTGACCGCGCTCTCGATCTGGAACATCGCGTTGTCGAACAGGATCGAGCCGAGATCGCTCTTGCCGGAACGCGGCAGATCGATCGATTTCCGGGGCTGCGCGCCGTCGAACGGCTGCCGCCACAACTGCTGATAGGAATCGATCAGGTTTGCCGCGATGTCGCGCGGCTCCTGCGCGATCTTGCGCGCGGCGGGCTTGGCCACCTCGCGCGGCACCTGCGTCACGTCGTAGATCATATTGGTGAGCGCCGCGCCGGCGCCGCCATCGATGCAGGCGTGATGGATCTTGGAGTACAGACCGATCTCGTTATTCTTCATGCCTTCGAAGACATAGAATTCCCATAACGGCCGCGCGCGGTTCAGCGGCTTGGCGTGCATCCAGCCGACGATGCGCTCCAGCGTCGCGCGGTCATAGGGCGCCGGCAAGCTGCCGCGAAAGATATGGCGGTCGATATCGAACTGGTCGTCCTCGACCCATGACGGGTGGTCGATGTCGAGCGGGGCTTTTTGCAGCCGTGCCTGAAGAATCGGCGCGAGGTGGACGCGCGAGGCGATCATCGCCTTGAACTCCTCGAAGAAATCGCCGGCGTAATCCTGCGGAAGCCGGAAGATCGCCATGCTGCCGATGTGCATCGGCATTTCCGGCGTTTCCAGATACAGAAACGATGCGTCCATCGAGGACAATTTCTTGCCATCGGTCATGACATTCCCTCCCGCGAACCATGCGACGCCTTCGAGACGCTCTATTTCCGATTGTGCATGGTTCCGAAGGCGAATGGCAATGGGCAAGACGGGCGACCCAGGCAAAGCTGTCCCGGCCCGGTCTGGCGCCCTGCCCTACTTGTCCTTTGCGCGCATGGCGCCGAGGCCGGTCATGTTGACGAACATGTCGCCGAACTTTTCAGCCATCTTCGGATCGAAGGTAAACCAGCTCTGGATGATGCTTTCCGGCGAGAACTTGTCGATGTTCTCCATCATCTTGTCCTGCATCTTGTCCATCATGGCGGACTGCATCGGCTGAACATCGGGAAGTCCAAAAAAGGCGCGCGCCTCGAGCGGCGTGCAATCGACTTCGACCGTGATCTTCATAGGCATTGCTCCTGATGCGCGACGCGATGCCCGGCGGAGCATTACGATGACGCGACACTATCGCCGCACCTGATGGTCCGATGCAAGCGGCACAGGGTTTTATCCGAAACGCTCGGCCGCAAAGGGTTGCGGGTTAGCGAAAGGCGTCTCGCCGGTCATCATCTCGGCCAGCAGTCTCCCGGTCGCGGGCCCCAGCGTCAGCCCGTGATGCTGATGGCCGAAATCGAACCACAATCCGGGATGCCGCGCCGCGCGCCCGATCACCGGCAGCATGTCGGGCAGGCAGGGCCGCGCGCCCATCCATGGCCTCGCGTCCACAGCGGCGCCCAGCGGAAACAGATCGCGCGCCAGCGGCAGCGCCGCGTCGATCTGGGACGGCGTCGGCGGCGCGTCGCGCCGCGCGAACTCAGCGCCCGTGGTCAGACGGATGCCGCGATTCATCGGCGCGAGCAAAAAGCCGCGATCGGCGTCGAGGATCGGATGGTGCAGCACGGCATTGCCCTGCGGCCTCAAATGTAAATGATAGCCGCGCTTCACGCCAAGCGGAATCTTGTAGCCCAGCGGCTTGAAGATCGCATCCGACCACGGCCCCAACGCCACCACCGCGTCGCGCCCGGACACGCCGCCAGCCGCGGTGCTGACCCGCCAGGCGCCGCCGGCTTGCGTCAACGTCCGCGCATCGGCGGCAATGAAGCGCCCGCCATTGCGTACGAACAGATCGGCATAGGCCTTGGCGAGCGCGCCGGGATCGGGAATGAAACCCGGCGATGGCCAGTGGATCGCGCCGGAAAACTCGCCATTCAAATGCGGCTCGTGGGCGGCGATGCCGGCGGCATCGAGAATATTGCCGTCAATGCCGAAGCCCCGCACCTTCGCCAGCTCGCCGAGACTTTTCTCGAAGCTGGCGTCGGTGCGAAACAACTTGATCCAGCCGGTCTTGCGCAGCAGCTCCGGCACGCCAGCTTGCGCAATCAAGGCCTCATGCTCGATCAGGCTGCGCTTGATGAGCGGAAACGCCGCCTCGGCGCTTCGCAACGCACCCTGCGGCGACGACGCAAGAAAATACTTCAGCAGCCACGGCATCACCACCGGCAACGCCGAGACGTGAAAGCGCATCTCGGTCGAACGGTTCAACGCATAGCGCATCACCTGCCGCCAATCGCGCGGAAACATATAGGGAAACACCGACGCGCATTCGATCAGCCCGGCGTTGCCGTAGCTGGTTTCCTCGCCCGCGCGGCCATGCCGGTCGATCAGCACCACGTCGCGGCCGCGCTGCTGCAGGTGCAGCGCCGCCGACACGCCGACAATGCCGGCGCCGAGCACAACAACGTCGGCCTTCATCTCAGTCATGAATCCTCCGACAGGTCGCGCTTCATCTCACCAAAGTAAACTTTCGTCTTCGCAGACGCAAACAAACGCGTGCCAAATTGCGCGGCACAGTGACGCGAAACCGGACGCGGCGCGGCGACAAAAGACACTTGCGCGACTTTCAATCTCTGCCAACATGCGACCCGTCCGCGTAGGCGCGTTAGTCGAATAAGAGAGCCCCGCCATGAACATGCGTCGAAACGTCATCGCAGCACTCTTTGCGTTGGTCGTCTGTGGCTCGTTCGGTCAGGCCGCGACGCCCGCTGCCGCGCAGACCCTGCGATACGCCAATCAGGGCGATTTGAAATCGCTCGACCCCTACACGCTGAACGAGACGACCACGCTGGCTCATCTCGGCCATGTCTATGAAGGCCTCACCGCGCGCGACAAGGAGCTCAAGATCGTTCCCGGCCTCGCCGAACGCTGGGAGATCGTGGAGCCGACGCGCTGGCGCTTTCATCTGCGCAAAAACGTGAAATTCCAGAACGGCGATGATTTCACCGCCGACGATGTCGTGTTCTCGGCCGAGCGGGTGCGCGCCAAAGGCTCGAACATGCAGACCCGGGTGCCGCATGATGCCAAGGTCGAAAAGATCGACGACTACACCGTCGATTTCATTTTGACCGCGCCCAATCCGATTTTGAATTCGCACTGGGACACCTGGTACATCGTCTCGAAAAAATGGGCCGAGGCCAACAACGCCGTCGCGCCGACACCGGCTTCCGCGACCTCGCCGAGTTACGCCTCGCTCAATGCCAACGGCACCGGCGCATTCAAGATCGAAAGCCATCAGCCCGGCGTGAAGACGGTGTTCAAACCCAATCCGGGCTGGTGGCGGAAGCCCGAGCATAACCTGAAGGAGATCATCTTCAC
>JAQGJY010000395.1 GCA_028290325.1 Tardiphaga sp. | reverse complement strand
TCAAGATTTACTACATCACGGCTTGGCGGTCCGGCCGCACCAACCTGCTACAATCGTCGTTGACGCGGGCCATCTTCTTCAGTGCGCTGACGACCGCGACGGCGTTCGGCAGCCTGTGCTTCTCGAGTCACCCTGGCACCGCGAGCATGGGTAAATTGTTGGCGCTGTCGTTCCTTGTCACGCTGGCGGCGGTGCTGCTGTTCCAGCCGGCGCTGATGGGCAAGCCGCGCGAGACCCACGAATAGAACGCCAGGTTGTCGCGACAGAACAGCCACCTGCGGCAACGCGGGTGGGCTTTCCGGGCCGGCGCTGGTTCAGCGCGCCGGCGCGTAATTCACGATTTCGGGCAACAGGCAGATGTCGCCGATATCGGCGGACTGGCCCGGCGCGGCTGGCTTCTGGCCCGCCGGAGCGGCTTTCGGCGTCGCGGCAGTTTGTTTGGCGGGCGCGCCGGGTTGCGGCAGGCCATTACCGCCCTTGGTGGACTTCGCGGCGCCCTTCGCGGCGTTGGTCGGACTCAAAGGGATCGGTGGCGCCACGCGGGTCCATGTCTGGCCGCTGCACATGAAGCCGAGCGCGCAGCCTTCCAGTCTAAGCTCGTCATTGCCCTTCGACGTCAACGTGGCGGACCAGCGCCTCCCTGTCGTTTGTGAGTCGTAGACTTCACCCTCCCAGACATCGACCCCAGGTTTTTTCTTCATATCGAACAAAGAAACCATCCCGAGCGTTGGTCGATTCTGCTTGGCAGGGTCAGGATTTTTGGTATCCCGGCCCCCCGGCTTTTTCTCCCACGCGACAACGCCCCACATGCTGCCATTGCATTCGGCAACGCGCATGTTCGCGACGCCGCCTTCCACCTGCCAATCGCCGGTCGGGTCGGCCGCAAGGCCAGGCGCGACGCTCGCGCCCAGCAAGGCACCGACAGACAACATCATTCGCGCAAAACGACGGGTCGAAATACGTGGGCAGTGCAACATGTTTAAACCTGCGCTTTCGGGTAACGGATTTTCTATGGTGCCAAATTGCCGCGCCGTGTGTTTAAGGTTGACGAAACAGCGTTCAAACCACCTATGTGACTGATGCTATATCCAAATCTTGACGTTTCCGAGATGTTTGTCGATCGCGAAGGGCAGCGCAGCTCCATGCATGCGCGGCACCTGAACGAGCAGCTTGTCAAAGTGCTGAAAACCATCGGCTATGATGTCGGGTTCCGACGCGGACAGGGGCAATATCTGTTCGACCGCGAAGGCGCGCGCTATCTCGATCTGCTGAGCGGTTTCGGCGTCTTCGCGCTGGGCCGGAACCATCCGGTGCTGCGCGATGCCTTGAAAAGCGTCCTCGATGCCGATTTGCCGAATCTCGTTCAGATGGACGTCTCGACGCTGGCCGGAATCCTCGCCGAAAAGCTGCTCGAACACGTTCCCTATCTCGACAAGGTGTTCTTCGCGAATTCCGGCGCCGAAACCGTCGAGGCGGCAATCAAGTTCGCGCGCGTCGCGACCGGCCGTCCGGGCATCGTCTATTGCGATCACGCTTATCATGGTCTGACCTATGGCGCGCTGTCGCTGACCGACGATCAGAACTTTCGCGGCGGTTTCGGTCCCTTGTTGTCGGATTGCAATGTCATTCCGTTCAACGATCTCGCCGCGCTGGAACAAGCGCTTTCGACCCGCCAGGTGGCGGCTTTCATCGTTGAGCCGATCCAGGGCAAAGGCGTCAACGTCCCCGCCGACGAGTTCCTGCCGGGCGCCGCGGCTTTGTGCGCGAAATACGGCACGTTATTGGTCGCGGACGAAATTCAGACGGGATTGGGCCGCACCGGAAAGTTTTTGGCCGTCGAACACTGGAACGTCGAGCCGGACATGGTTCTGCTCGCCAAGGCGTTGTCCGGTGGCCACGTGCCGGTCGGCGCCTTGCTGACGCGCAAGCCGATCTTCGACAAGGTGTTTAATCGGATGGACCGCGCCGTCGTCCACGGCTCGACGTTCGCAAAAAATGATCTGGCGATGGCGGCTGGGATCGCAACGCTCGAGGTGATGAAGGCCGAGCGGTTGGTCGAAAACGCGGCGCGGCGCGGCGCGGAGTTGCGCCTGGCGCTGAATGCGATGGTTCCGGGCTATGAGTTGCTGAAGGAAATTCGCGGCAAGGGTCTGATGATCGGCATCGAATTCGGGCCGCCAAAATCGCTGCGTCTGAAGGCATCGTGGACGATGCTGGAAACGGCCAACAAAGGCCTGTTCTGTCAGCTGATCACCGTCCCGTTGTTCAAGGACGAAAAGATCCTGACGCAGGTGTCCGGCCATGGCAGCCATACGATCAAGATATTGCCGCCGTTGACGATCAACGATGACGACTGCAAATGGATTCAAAATTCGTTCGACACGGTCATTGCCGGCGCGCACAAGGTGCCGGGCGCGATCTGGTCGCTCGGCAAGACGCTGGTTGATAACGCCGTGCGAAAATCGGCTTAACGCTGATTCGCTAAAATACCCGCGACGAAGGCATCGAGATCGCCGCCGGCGAACAAATAGCCGGGCAGGTTGACCGCCTCTGCCGCTTCCATGTCGGTCGACCGATCGCCGATCGCGAAACTGCCGGCATGTCGGACCGGCCAGTGTGTCATCAGGTCGCGGATCATGCCGGCACCCGGTTTGCGCCAGTCGGAGTCCTGCAGATAGCCTTCCACGCTGCCCTGCGGATGGTGCGGGCAAAATCGATAATCATCGATCACCGCGCCCTGCGCGCGCAGCTCGGCGCGCATCCAGTCGAACAGCAGCACCACCGCCTGTTCGGTGAAGAAACCGCGCGCGACGCCGGACTGATTTGAAAACAGGAAGACGTGATAACCGGCATCGTTGAGACGGCGGATGGCCTTGGCCGCGTTCGGCATCCAGCGGATGCGATCCGGCGTTCCCATATAGCCGTCGTCGTAATTGATGACGCCGTCACGATCGAGGAAAGCGGCGGGCTTTTCGAGCCGCGTCATGCCGTCAGCGCGCGCTCGACCGCATCGCAGATGCCGTGCAAGGCGGCCATGTGAATCTGCTGAATGATTGGCGTGTCGTCGCTCGGCGACACCAACAGGTGATCGCAGCACGCGCGCATCGGTTCGCCCGTTATCCCGGTGCAGCCCACAGTGACGAGTCCGCGCCCGCGCGCGAACGCCAGCGCACCCAGAATGTTCGGCGAGCGGCCCGACGTGGATAACGCGATCAGCACGTCGCCGCGCTGGCCGAGCGCCTCGATCTGCCGCGTGAAAATCTGCTCGAAGCCATAATCATTCGCGATCGACGTCAACGCCGAGGTATCCGTCGTCAACGCGACCGCGGCCCAGCCGGCACGCTCTTTCTTGTAGCGGCCGACGATCTCGGCGGCGATATGCTGGGCGTCGGCGGCGCTGCCGCCATTGCCGATGAGGAAAATTTGGCGGCCCGCCTGAAGGGCCGCGATGATCGCATTGGCGATGGCCTGCGCGGTCGCCAACAGGCCAGCATCCTCCGCCGCGCGAATCATGGCGTCGCGCGAGGCGTGAAGATGGGCGGCGATGATGTCGGTCACGGCGGTTCCTTTGGCACGTCGTAACCAGCGCCTGCGGCCGGCGCAAGCGTGGTCAGTTGGCGTCCGCCATGAGCGCCGTCGCGATGGCGACCAGGTCGGTTGCCGGGATATCGCGCATGCAGGCATGATTGTTCATGGTGCAGACGGGCTGGTGGCAGGGCTGGCATGGCACCACGGTTTTGGTCAGGACGGTAGCCGCGAGCGGATTGAGCGGCGCCCAGTGGTAGGGGCTGGTCGGCCCAAAGATGCCCATCGTCGGCGTGCCGAGGGCGGCGGCGATGTGCATCAGGCCGGAATCATTGGCGATGGCGATCTCCGCCGTGGCCATCGCGATCACGCCGTTGCGAAGATCGTGGCCGGTCAGATCGCGGGCCCTCGGCCCGGCCGCCGCGACGATCTCCGCCGCCAGCTCGGTCTCGCCAGGACCGCCAATCACCCAGACGTCATGGCCCTGAGCGGCCAGCTGGCGGGCGGCCTCGGGATAATAGCTCCAGCGCTTCGCGGGGCCGACCGATCCCGGACCCAAAGCCACCGCTTTGCCGTCGCCGAGGCCGTTGGCCTGCCGCCATTGCAAGATTTCGCTGGGCGGGACGCGCAGTTGCGGCATCGGCCACTCCGCAGGCGGCTTCGCACCTCTCGGCAGCGCCAGCGCGCCCTTGCGATCGATCATGCGGGGCAGGGCTTTCTCGCCCCAACGCCAGTCGTTCAACAGTCCGAAGCGCACCTCCCCGACGAAGCCGGTGCGCTCGGGAATGCCGGCCAGGGCGGGCGCGAGGGCGGATTTCCAAGTGCGCGGCATGACCAGCGCGGTGCCGTAACCGCGTTTGCGGAATTCGGCGGCGAGCCCGGTCTGGTCGCCGAAGGTGATCTTGCCGCGCGGCAAATTCCACACCACGCCAGCGCGGACACCCGGCATGTAATCGACCAGCGGCGCGACCAGCTTTGACACCAGAATATCGATCGGCCGGTTCGGCCAGCGTTTTTTGAGCACGCGCACGACGCTGTGGCCGCGCACGAAGTCGCCGATCCACATATAGGGCACGATCAGGATGGGACGGGTGTCCGCTTCATCTTCCGTGGCGATATCGTCGAGTGAAGGTTCAGTCATTCTGCTGGTCTGGATGATCTCGCGTCGGTAGCCGGTCCCGGCCGGATCGTAAAGCATGAGCGCGCGGGCAAGTTGCCTGAAACCGCTGAACGGGGCAAAGGTGGCGTTGAAACTGCGGGGGACCGTCGATCGCATGCTGTTAGTCACCGGCGGAGCCGGATTCATCGGGTCGAACCTTGTCGCGGCGCTGAACGATGCCGGGCGCAGCGATGTCGTGGTTTGCGATACGCTCGGCCATGACGGCAAATGGCGCAATCTGGCGAAGCGGCAACTGACCGACATCGTGCCGCCAGGCCAGATCGATGCGTGGCTTGCGGGGCGCAAGCTGGATGCGATCTTTCATCTCGGCGCGATTTCCGAGACGACGGCAACCGATGGTGATCTGGTCGTTGAGACCAACTTTCGTCTGTCGGTGCGTTTGCTGGACTGGTGCACGGCCAACACCGTGCCGTTCGTCTATGCCTCGTCGGCGGCGACCTATGGCGATGGCGCGCAAGGGTTCGTCGATGATCCGTCGCTCGAGGCCATGAAGCGGTTGCGCCCGATGAATCTCTACGGCTGGAGCAAGCTGCTGTTCGACAAGCTCGTCGCCGAGCGCGCCGCGCGCCGTGACCCGCTGCCGCCACAATGCGTCGGCTTGAGATTCTTCAACGTGTTCGGCCCGAACGAGTATCACAAGGGCAGCATGATGAGCGTGCTGACGAAACGTTTCGACGACATCCAGTCCGGCCGCGACATTCAGCTGTTCAGATCGCATCGCGATGGCGTCGCCGACGGCGACCAGCGCCGCGACTTCATCTATATCGACGATGTCATTCGCGTCATGCTGTGGCTTTTGAAAAGTCCGCTGACGGCGGGACTTTTCCAAAGCCACAGCATGACGCGAATGACATCGTCGATATAGATGAAGTCGCGGCGCTG
>JAQGJY010000331.1 GCA_028290325.1 Tardiphaga sp. | reverse complement strand
ATCGATCTTGCCGACACGGCGTCACTGCTGCTGGGCGAGATCATCATCTTTGGTCGCGCCGCGATGGGCGAAACCGTGACGCGGGGCGCGCTCGTCGATCGCTGGCGGCTGCGTCGCGGCGGTCGCCTCGTATTCGCCGAGACCGTTCGCCTCGGCGAAAACGTGGGTGCGACGCTGGCGAGGCGCGCCGTCGCCAATGGCGGCGTTGCGATCGGTACGGTGCTGATCGTGCCCGGCGACGAGGCGTTGGTCACGCGTGTCCGCGAGACATCTGGCGCGATGGGCTGCGAGGTCGGCATCTCGGCATGGAATGGGTTTGCATTGGCTCGCTTCTGTGCCCAAGATGCCGCGAAACTCCGCGTCGCTATGATCGCGGTGTTGCGTGCCGCGGGCGCCAGCCTGCCGCGTCTGTGGTCGAGCTGAACGAAATTACGAGTGGCCGAATGAATCTGTCTCCGCGCGAAAAAGACAAGCTGCTGATCTCGATGGCCGCGATGGTGGCGCGTCGCCGGCTCGAACGCGGCGTCAAACTCAACCATCCCGAGGCCATCGCGATCATTTCGGATTTCATCGTCGAAGGCGCGCGCGATGGCCGCACCGTCGCCGAGCTGATGCAATCCGGCGCGCAGGTCATCACTCGCGCGCAATGCATGGACGGCATCGCCGAGATGATCCATGACATTCAGGTCGAGGCGACATTCCCGGACGGAACGAAACTCGTCACCGTGCACGAACCGATCAGGTAGGAATTCGAGATGATCCCCGGCGAACTCTTTATTCAGGACGGCGACATCGAGCTGAATGCCGGCCGCGATACGGTCGCGGTGACCGTGGCGAACACCGGCGACCGTCCGATCCAGGTCGGATCGCATTATCATTTTTTTGAAACCAACCCGGCGCTGGCATTCGACCGCGCCAAAGCGCGCGGCATGCGCCTTGATATCGCCGCCGGCACTGCGGTCCGCTTCGAGCCGGGCCAGAGCCGCGACGTGCAACTGGTCGCGCTGGCCGGCAAGCGTGAGGTCTATGGCTTTCGTGGCGACGTGATGGGACCGCTGTAATGTCCGTGAAAATTCCGCGCTCCGTCTATGCCGACATGTTCGGGCCGACCACGGGCGATCGCGTGCGGCTGGCCGATACCGACCTCATCATCGAGGTGGAGAAGGATTTCACCACCTATGGCGAGGAGGTGAAGTTCGGCGGCGGCAAGGTGATCCGCGACGGCATGGGTCAGAGCCAAGTGACAAATGCCAACGGCGCGGCCGATACCGTTATCACCAATGCGCTGATCGTCGATCACTGGGGCATCGTCAAAGCCGACGTGGCGATCACCCGCGGCTACATCAGCGCGATCGGCAAAGCCGGCAATCCGGACATCCAGCCCGGCGTGACGATCATCATCGGACCAGGCACCGACATCATCGCGGGTGAAGGCAAGATCCTCACCGCCGGCGGTTTCGACAGCCACATCCATTTCATCTGCCCGCAGCAGATCGAGCATGCGCTGATGAGCGGCGTGACGTCGATGCTCGGCGGCGGCACCGGTCCGTCGCATGGCACGTTCGCCACCACCTGCACGCCGGGACCGTGGCACATCGGCCGGATGATCCAGTCCTTCGATGCGTTCCCGGTCAATCTCGGCATCTCCGGCAAGGGCAATGCCTCGCAGCCGGCGGCTTTGATCGAGATGATCGAGGGCGGTGCTTGCGCCTTGAAGCTGCATGAGGACTGGGGCACGACGCCCGCCGCGATCGACAACTGCCTGAGCGTGGCGGATGACCACGACATTCAGGTCATGATCCATTCCGACACGCTGAACGAATCCGGATTTGTCGAAGACACGATCAAGGCGTTCAAGGGCCGCACCATCCATGCCTTCCACACCGAGGGCGCGGGCGGCGGTCACGCGCCCGATATCATCAAGGTCGCGGGACTGCCGAACGTCCTGCCGTCCTCGACCAATCCGACGCGGCCGTTCACACGCAACACGATCGACGAACATCTCGACATGCTGATGGTGTGCCACCATCTCGATCCGTCGATCGCCGAAGATCTGGCCTTCGCCGAGAGTCGCATCCGCAAGGAAACCATCGCGGCGGAGGATATCCTGCACGATCTCGGCGCGCTTTCGATGATGTCATCGGACTCGCAGGCCATGGGCCGGCTCGGCGAAGTCATCATCCGCACCTGGCAGACCGCCGACAAGATGAAGAAGCAGCGCGGATCGCTGCCGCAGGACAAAGGCAACAACGATAATTTTCGCGTCAAGCGCTACATCGCCAAATACACGATCAATCCCGCGATCGCGCATGGCGTCTCGAAGCTGATCGGCTCCGTCGAGATCGGCAAGCTGGCTGATCTGGTGCTGTGGTCACCGGCGTTCTTCGGTGTCAAACCGGATTGCGTGGTCAAGGGCGGCATGATCGTGGCCGCCCCGATGGGCGATCCGAATGCGTCGATCCCGACGCCGCAGCCCGTGCACTATCAGCCGATGTTCGGTGCGTTCGGTCGCGCGCTGACGCAGACGTCGGTCGTATTCACCTCGAACGCGGCGATCAGTGGTGGATTGCGCGAACGGCTCGGCACGCAAAAGGCCTTTTACGCGGTCGAGAACACGCGCAGCGGCATCTCCAAGAAGAGCATGATCCACAACGATGCGACGCCGGACATTCAGGTCGATTCCGAAACCTATGAAGTCCGCGCCGATGGCGAATTGCTGACCTGCGCGCCGGCCGACGTACTGCCGATGGCGCAACGGTATTTCATGTTTTGATGGTGGCCGCCGAACATTTGGTTCGGCCAGGAGGCGCCGCGCCGCTCCCCCCGCTCGCTTTATGGATGAAGCCGTCGCTGGCCACTCGCACCTCAGGAGGATGTCCACCGAGCGGTGAGACACCCCTTCATTCCCGCATCAGAACCCTCTAAGGTCCGCCCGCTACATCAAAAACAAAAAATCCCGGGAGGATTTCGTGATTTACGTCGTCGCCACATTGACCATCAAGCCAGAAATGCGCGCGGAACTGATCGAAGGTGCCAAAGCCTGCATCGCCGAGACCCGCAAGGAAGCTGGCAACATCGCCTATGACCTGCACGAGAGCGTCACCGATCCGACCAAGGTCGTCTTCGTCGAGCAGTGGGAAAATGCCGACGCGCTCGGCCCGCACGGCAAGACCGATCACATGCGGGCCTTTGGCCGCATCGCCAAGAATTGCCTCGCCGCGCCGCCGAAAATCGAGATCATCACACCCGAAAAAGTCGACGTGCGATAATCGGGAAGGAACACAGCAATGATTTACGTCGTCGCCACGACCAAGGTGAAGCCGGATGGCCGCGAGGCCTTCATCGCCGGTGCGAAAGACTGCATCGCCGCCACGCGGCAGGAAAAAGGCTGCGTCTATTACGACAGCCACACCAGCATCAACGATCCAAACACGTTCGTCGTGGTCGAGCGCTGGGAAACGCGTGACGATCTCAACGCGCATGGCCGCGCGCCGCACATGAAGACCTGGCGCGCGCTCTCCGCGCCGCTGAAAGAGTCGCCGACGGTCATCGAGATCATCTCCGACGGCAAGGTCGAAATGCTGTGAGCAGGACACGATGATCCGCGCCACACAGGTGCTCGGGCAGGGCCGCTGGCACGATACGCCAGCGGACTCCGTCGTGCTCGATTTCGACGATCGCCATCGCCGGCGGATCGCGATGACGGGGACGCGCGGTCTTGAATTCCTGCTCGATCTCGAAAACGCCGTCGCCTTGCGCGGCGGCGACGCGCTGGTGCTCGATGATGGCCGCCTGATCGAGGTGGTGGCGGCGCCCGAACCGCTGATCGAAATTCGCGGCACCGATCCGCAGCATCTCGTGCGGTTGGGCTGGCATCTCGGCAATCGGCATCTGCCGACGCAGATCACCGCGCGCGCGCTTCGTATTCGCCGCGATCATGTGATCGAGGAGATGTTGAAAGGACTCGGTGCGAGATTGATCGAGATCGACGCGCCGTTCGACCCCGAGGGTGGCGCCTATGCCGAAGCGGCCTCGGCGCAAGATCGCGGACATCAGGGCCATGCGCAGCAGGGCCATGGCGGGCACAATCACATTCACGATGAGCATTGCGGCCACGACCATGGTCACGCCCCCGCGCATGATCATGGGCACTGACGATCTCTCGGGCACGGATGCAGCGGCGCTGTATCGATTGATGACGTGGCTGTCGCCGGCGTTCCCGGTCGGCGCATTTTCGTATTCGAGCGGCATCGAATGGGCTGTCGAGGCCGGCGACATCACGGATGCCGCGTCGCTGCGCGACTGGTTGATCGCGATGCTCGACGGTCCCGGCTTCTGCGACACGGTCTTTCTCGCCCATGCCTATCGCGCCTCGCGGGACGATCCTTCCGCCCTGCGTGAGATCGCGGAACTGGCGGCCGCGTTCGCGCCGTCGCGCGAGCGGCATCTGGAGACCGTGTCGCAAGGCCGCGCCTTCATCGAGATCGCGCGGGCGGCGTGGGATGGCGGCGATCTGGCCGCTACGATCGCGGCCTGCGGGGGAGCGATCGTCTATCCGGTCGCGGTCGGGCTCGCCGGCGCGGCACATCGGGTGCCGTTAGCCGCCACGTCGCACGGCTTTCTTCATGCTGTCGTGTCGAACTGGATTTCCGCCGGCGCGCGACTGGTGCCGCTGGGCCAGACCGATTGCCAGCGTCTGCTGGTGATGTTGGAGGCCGATGTTGCCGCGACGGCGGCCCGCGCCTTGCAGGCGACACTGGACGATCTCGGCGGCGCGACCTTCCGCGCGGATATCGCGTCGATGCGTCACGAGACGCAATATACCAGGCTGTTTCGATCATGATCCGGAGACACGCACTATGAGCAGTCGCAGTAACGGGCCGCTTCGCGTCGGCATCGGCGGTCCGGTCGGCTCCGGCAAGACCGCGTTGATGGACCTGCTGTGCAAGACCATGCGCGAGCGTTACGACATCGCTGCGATCACCAACGACATCTACACCAAATGGGACGCCGAGTTTCTGGTGCGCTCGGGCTCGCTGACGCCGGACCGTATCGCCGGCGTCGAGACCGGAGGCTGTCCGCACACCGCGATCCGGGAAGATGCGTCGATGAATCTCGCCGCTGTCGCCGACATGCGCGCGAAATTTCCAGGCCTCGATCTGGTGCTGATCGAATCCGGCGGGGATAATCTGGCTGCGACATTTTCCCCGGAATTGGCCGACATCACGATCTACGTCATCGATGTCGCCGCCGGTGACAAGATCCCGTCCAAAGGCGGGCCGGGCATCACGCGGTCCGATCTGCTGGTCATCAACAAGATCGATCTCGCCCCCTATGTCGGCGCGTCGCTGGAGAAGATGGACACGGACGCCCGGCGCATGCGCGGCGAGCGGCCGTTTGTCATGACCAACCTGAAGAAGAGCGAGGGCCTCGCCACGATCGTCGCTTTCATCGAGGCCAAAGGCGGCCTGGCGGCATGAATCAAGGTCGCCGGCCGGAACCAAACGGGATGGCGCTGGCTTATTTTACTCTTGGCGCCGGATGCACACAGCTTCCGGCCTGGTGCGGTCCGAACCTGGTTGCGTAACGATGAGGCCTCCTTCACAGTCGCCGCGATACCGGGATTCGCGCTGCGGTGATCCATTGCGGCAGCGTCGGCGAGCGGAGGATCAACGCTGCCGCCGGCCTGAGTTCGAGTAGGCGCGCGCGTGGTTCGGCTGGGTTTCATCATCGCATTGTTGGCTGCACTCGGCATCGCGTTGTCGGGTTTCGCGGGCTATCAATCCTATAATCAGGAATTGACAGTCGATCGGATCGCGCTGTCGCGCGCCATCGATGTTCATGCCAGCCTTGTGCAGGAACGCATGAGCGAGCGTGAATTGCTGGCGCGTGTCGCCTCCGGCCTGTTCCGTTCGCCCTCGAAGATGACGGCCAATATGCTGGAGCCGTTGCGGACCTCGATCTATGCGTTCAAGACCGATTTCGTCCTCGCGAGCTGGATTGCCCGCGTGCAACCCGACGAACTGGACGCGGCGCGCGCGGTGATCACGGGCGGTGGATATGCCAATTCGCAGATCCGCAACCCGGATAATACCCCGCGCGATGTTTCGAAACTCACCAATGCGATCGACGTGCTGCTGGATGTCGAGCCGCGCACGCCGGAAACCATGAGCTTCCCGGGCCGCTCCTACGATCAGCATGGCGTCCTCGGACCGGTGTTGAAACGGGCGATGGTCGAGGGCAAGCCGATCGCGTCCGATCCAACGCAACTCCGCACCAGCGGCACGATCGGCATCGTGCTGGCGGCCCCGGTGCAGCAGGCCAGCAACGGCACCGTCGGATTTGTGACGTTCTCCTACGAAATTGTGCCGCTGATGTTGGCCAATGATGACCTGTCTTTATTCACGGTCGTGGTGAAAGATCCGCGCGACGCGGATAGCGAGCTGGTGGCCACCGATCAAGGCTCGGCGACCGTCCGCAAGCTGACACCGGGCGCGACCGCGCCGGTCACGCGCACCGTCAATTTCGGGGCGCACGACTGGGCGCTCGGTTATTACGCCAAGATGGACAGCGAGCAGCGCGCCCAGCGGCTCGGTATTTTCGTCGCCCTGGCGGGTCTGGCGATTACGACCATCATCTGCGGCCTGTTCGGTTACGTCGCTTACAACAATATCCGCCTGCAAGGCGAAATCGACATGCGGATCGGTTTTGAGCGCCGGCTGACCGCGGTGATCGACGAACTCAACCATCGCGTTAAGAACATTTTGGCGGTGATCCAGTCGATCGTGACGCGGACGCTGCGGCATGGCGCGGATGTCGATGTCGGTCGTGAATTGCTGATCGGCCGGATTCACGCAATGTCGAACGTGGTCTCGTTGCTGAGTGAAAGCCAATGGCAGGGCGTCCCGCTGAAGGGCCTGTTCGAGCCGCGGGCAATACCGCATACCGAACGAATTTCACTCAATGGACCAGACATCATTGTCAGCGCGCGCGCCGCGCAAAGTCTGTCATTACTGTTCTTCGAACTTGCTTCGCATTCGGACGAGGGACTGTCGCTCGTCGGAAAACATCCCAATATCGTCGCGCAGTGGGACATTCAAGGCGAGGGCGCTAACGCGGTCTTCCATTTCAAGTGGGAGGAGTTCAACACGTCCGAAAAGACCCGCAAAGCCGATAGCGATTTTGGCGTCGTGCTCCTGGACCGCGTCGCGCCGGAGGCACTGGGCGGCACGGCCAAGCGCTATTTCTCGGAGGTCAGCTACGTCTATGAATTGACCGCGCCGATGGATACCGTGGTCGATCTCACGGAGCGCAACCGGACCGACCGGCTTCTGGTCCCGGTGCGGAAATCCCGAATTTAGCGGCGTTGCATCTTGGCATAATAAAAGGCGGCCAAACAGGCCGCCTTTTTCAAATTGCTCAACCAAAGCTGGGATTAACCGCCGCTGCCACCGATGACCGCGCGCACGGTATCGTCCGGCCCAAAATCCTCGGCGCCATCGACATAAAGCAATGCACTCAATTTCGAACGCGCGCGGTTGACGCGGCTCTTGATGGTGCCCACGGCACAACCGCAAATCGCGGCGGCATCTTCGTATGAGAAGCCGGACGCACCGACCAGAATGAGCGCTTCGCGCTGATCCTGCGGCAACTTTTCCAAAGCCGCACGAAACTCCTCGAACTCCAGATGGGCGTTTTGCGCCGGCTGGGTTTTCAGCGTCTTCGAGTAGCTGCCATCGGCGTCCTCGACCTCGCGCCGCCGCTTGCGATAATCCGAGCGAAACAGGTTACGCAGGATCGTGAACAACCACGCCGGGAGGTTGGAGCCGGGCTGGAATGAGTCGATATTCGCCAGTGCGCGCAGCAGCGTTTCCTGAACGAGGTCGTCGGCCCGATCGCCGTTGCCGCTCAGCGAGATCGCGAAAGCGCGCAGGCTCGGCACTGACGCCAGAATGTCGTCGCGTAGGGAATCTGTCAGGGGCATCAATCCCTCCCCTCAGCATCGCTCGCCGCGGCGTGCGGGGTCTCGGCTGAATCCAGCTTTTTAATCAGCTCGGCGAAGCGGTCCGGCACACCTTGCCTCACAACGTCGTCGTACATGGCTCGCAATTGATGGCCGATCCGAGACTGAATCTCGGAGTTCAGACCACCCTTGTTGACTTTCACATCTTTCATGACCCGTTCCACATTTCCCCAGAAGTTGAAATCAACACCGCTTGCCGAATTTTCTTGATTTTTGAAGCCTTTGAGACGTTTGCTGGGTTGCTAATTCAGAGCCTGCCCGATAGTTCCAGTGCGTTCCGATGCCGTGGAACTTTTGCGTTTGCAAGGCGTATGGTTTGCAGGATTGGGTACGCAGGCTACAAGATCGGGGTTCACGCCGACCTTGAGGCGGGGTCTTCCGGTCTTCGATGCAGATACTGACAAGGATGGAGTGGGGATGTCCCGATCACAGCTCGTAGCTGAACATTTGCCGTTATTGCGGCGCTATGCCCGCGCGTTGACGGGTAACCAGTCGTCTGGCGACGCTTACGTCGGCGCGATGCTGGAAGCGTTGTTGCAAGACCAATCGTTGCTCGACGAGCAGCACGGACCGCGCGCCGGCCTCTTCCGGCTATTCACGCAGATCTGGAATTCGGTGGCGGTCAATGACGATAACGAAGTCGTCACGCTGCCGATGCCGTCCGAACGGCGCCTGTCCAATATCACCCCGCTGCCGCGCCAGTGCTTCTTGCTGCTGTCGTTGGAAGGCTTCTCCGAAGAGGAAGTCGCTTTCGTCCTTGATACCGACGTCAGCGAAATCCGTACCCTCGCGGATACCGCCGGCCGTGAGATGGCTGCCGAGATCGCGACCGACGTGCTCATCATCGAGGATGAGACCTTCATCGCGATGGATCTGGAAAGCCTTGTGAAGAACCTTGGCCATAACGTCATCGGCGTCGCCCGTACGCATTCCGATGCCATCGCCTTGGCGAAGAACAAGAAGCCCGGTCTGATCCTTGCCGACATTCAGCTCGCTGACGGCAGTTCGGGTCTTGATGCCGTGAACGAGCTGCTCAAGTTGTTTGAGGTCCCCGTGGTGTTCATCACCGCCTATCCCGAACGCTTCTTGACTGGTGAGCGCCCCGAGCCGGCGTTCTTGATCTCAAAGCCCTTCCAGCCGGCGATGGTGTCGGCGGTGGCGAGTCAGGCCCTGTTCTTCCAGCGCAATTCCAAGAACCGCGCGCCGGCTTCCGCCACGAACTGAGGCTGCGAAACATCCTGACCAAAAAGCCACCGCAGCGATGCGGTGGCTTTTTTAGTTCTCGATACCTCTGCCGGTATCGTGCCAGCGGCGATGGGAAACAAGACGACCAGACAAAAGAAAGCGGAGCATGACTGGCATCACCACAGTCACACTCCGCATCGCCGACCAATGTTTGGGGCAGGGGATCAGCCGGCTGCCGGGAAGACGCGGCATGACTTAAAGCGTTCCAGCGACCCGTAATTCCCGCTCACACAGATACGTGATGGAAATTCCGTGAACCGAAATCGGCCTCGCGCATTCTTACCATCGTCAACACGCGGCGATTGACCCCTCCGGCGCCAGCGGCATCACTCAGGAACGAGGCGGACCATGTCTCACGTTTTTGCGGGAATTTTAGGCGCCGCGGCGATGTCCGTCGCGTTTGGTGCCGTGCAGTTCGCGTCCGGTAGCAGCCTGACAGGAGAGCCCGCCGCGATCGCGGCAACCGCTCAATCCAATTCCGTCAATCGCAGCGTCAAGTCTGATCGGTCGCCCGTCGTCGCTCGCACGCCATCCGAGCGGACAATCTCCGTCAACCTCGCGGGTCTCACCGACACGTCGGTTTTGGTTCGCATTCCTGCCAACG
>JAQGJY010000320.1 GCA_028290325.1 Tardiphaga sp. | reverse complement strand
CGACGCGATATTGAAGACCAGGCCGTCGTCGTCGAGGGCGGCGAAGGTCAGGCCGCATGCGTCGGCGGCAAACTCCGCGTAAACCGCTTGATCCGGATATGCCTCGGATTTCGCGTTTCGCAACCTGTCCAATTTCAGCATGTCGGCATTCTGCTCAATCGATCGATGAGAGGGCGGTATCGGTCAGGTCGCCGATCGGCGTGGTGTAACTGTACTTTAGCATGTCGCAAAAGCGATCGTTGACGGTCTGGTCGGTTGCGCGATCGAGCATACCGCGCGCGGGCGCTATCCGTCGTGGCGTCGCCCAGTCGTCGCGATCGGTCAAATCATTTCATTCCTGATCGGAACGCGCCGCCGAGGCATGAAATGATGCCTGTCAGGCACCGAAGGCGCCGGGCCGCAGCATCTGAGGTGTGATCCGGGCGTTTATGTCGCCTAGCGAGGGTCAGACGAACGAAGATGTCGCAACCGGCATGTGACGTTAAGCCTGTCGTGAATTTTGCGCGATAGCAGAGGGCCGATTTGCGCTGTTTGCCATGCTTGCATCGCATTTCGGGGGCAAACGCGGCTTGACTACAGGCCAATATGAGCTACCTGAAAGCAACGATATCGCCAGTATTTGCAATGGTTTCTGGCATCATCCTGCACGCGGCGGATTATTCTTCAGATTGCGGATCGGACAGAAGTAAATTCCATGAGCGCCTTTCATCGTGAAAAAGTTTTGTCGGTCCAGCATTGGACCGACACGTTGTTCAGCTTCACCGCCACCCGCAGTTCGGGCTTTCGTTTCCAGAACGGGCAATTTGCGATGATCGGCCTCGAAGTCGATGGCCGGCCGCTGCTGCGTGCCTATTCGATGGCGAGCGCCAATCACGAAGAGGCGCTGGAATTCTTCAGCATCAAGGTCGCGGACGGTCCGCTGACGTCGCGCCTGCAGAAGATCAAGGAAGGCGACACCATTCTGGTTGGCCGCAAGGCCACCGGCACGCTGGTGACGGACAATCTCCTTCCCGGCAAGCGGTTGTTGCTGCTTTCGACCGGGACGGGCTTGGCGCCATTCGCGAGCCTGATCAAGGATCCCGACGTCTATGAGAAGTTCGAGACCGTGATCCTGGTCCATGGCTGCCGCCAGGTCTCGGAACTGGCCTATGGCGAAAAACTGGTCGCGACGCTCGGCGAGGATGAGTTCTTCGGCCCCCTGATGCGCGAGCAGTTCGTCTATTACCCGACGGTGACGCGCGAGCCGTTCCGCAATCGCGGTCGCATCACCGACCTGATCAATTCGGACCAGCTGTTCAACGATATCGGCCTGCCGCCACTGGATATCGAGACCGACCGCATCATGCTGTGCGGCAGCCCCGGTATGCTGAAGGAATTGCAGGAGACCTTCGAGGCGCGCGACTTCATCGAGGGCAGTCACACCACGCCCGGTCATTTCGTGATCGAAAAGGCGTTCGTGGAGCGCTAATTTCCCAAACCTTGTCTCGTTGTCATAAGCCGCGCATGTTGCGCGGCTTATTGCGTTTGGGGGGCGTCATCGCGGTCCCGCCACCGGCGTTGCGCTTCCCGTCATTTCCGAGGTCGTCATGAACACGCTGCTGCTGCCGTTTTCGCCACGCTTCATCGTGCTCACGATCTGCGCGGTCGCCACCGTTTTGCTGTTCGGCACGGTGATGGCTGATCACAAGATGTTCGATCTGGTGCTGATCCCGTTTCTGGTGTTCGGCGGACTGACGCTGATCGGCGTTCGCGACCTCATGCAGAAGCACCATGCCGTGCTCCGCAGTTATCCGATCAGCGCCCATCTGCGATTCATCCTTGAAGAAATCCGCCCGGAGATGCGGCAGTATTTCTTCGAGAGCGAAAAGGATGGCATGCCGTTCAGCCGCGACACCCGCGCGGTCATCTACCAGCGCGCCAAGATGGTGCTCGACAAGCGGCCGTTCGGCACGCAGGAAAACGTCTACGCGGAAGGCTATGAGTGGATGCATCATTCGCTGGCGCCGCGCCCCCATGCCGACGCGAATTTTCGCCTCACGATCGGCGGTCCGGACTGCGCGAGGCCGTATTCGGCGTCGGTATTCAACATCTCGGCGATGAGTTTCGGCGCGCTCAGCGCCAATGCGATTCGCGCGCTGAATGCCGGCGCGAAGAAGGGCGGTTTCGCGCACGACACCGGCGAGGGCGGCGTCAGCTCGTATCACCGCGAGAACGGCGGCGACCTGATCTGGGAAATCGGCTCGGGCTATTTCGGTTGCCGCAAACGCGACGGATCGTTCGACCCCGATGAATTCGCGCGCATCGCAGCCGATCCGCAGATCAAGATGGTCGAGCTGAAAATGAGTCAGGGCGCAAAACCCGGCCATGGCGGCGTGTTGCCGGCGGCGAAGGTGTCCGAGGAAATATCCAGGATCCGCGGCGTCGCGCTGGGCGAGGATTGCATCTCGCCGTCGGCGCATCGCGCTTTCGCGACTCCGATCGAGATGATGCGTTTCATCGCGCGGATGCGGCAATTGGCCGGCGGCAAGCCGGTCGGCTTCAAGCTGTGCATCGGCCATCCATGGGAGTTTCTCGCGATCTGCAAGGCGATGCTGGAGACCGGCATCTACCCGGATTTCATCGTCGTCGATGGCAAGGAGGGCGGCACCGGTGCGGCGCCGCTCGAATTCATGGATCATCTCGGCATGCCGATGCGCGAGGGTGTCAACTTCGTGCACAACGCGCTGGTCGGAATCAACGCGCGCGATCGCATCCGGCTCGGCGCGGCCGGCAAGATCGCGACGGCGTTCGATATCGCGCGCGCGATGTCGCTCGGCGCGGACTGGTGCAATTCGGCGCGCGGCTTCATGTTTTCGCTGGGCTGCATCCAGTCGCTGAGCTGCCACACCGACAGGTGCCCGACCGGGGTGACGACGCAGGATCCGACGCGCAACCGCGCGCTCGTGGTCTCGGACAAGACGCAACGGGTTTACAATTATCATCGCGCGACGCTGGAGGCCCTGGCGGAATTGATCGCGGCGGCCGGGCTCGATCATCCCGAGCAGATCAAGCCGATCCACTTCTCACATCGTATGTCGGGCACCGAAGTGCTGTCTTATGCGCGGATGTATCCGTCGCTGCGGCCGGGCGAATTGATCGACGGCACGGCGGACGATCGGTTTCGCGAGGCGTGGGATATGGCGCAGGCCGGTTCGTTTCAGCCGGCGGGGTGAGGAGCGTGGCCGGGCCGTATCGGAGATCGTCCGCGTAACGGTCCCCAAGTCGCGACGCGGCACGGCAGGATCAAAACTCGCCGTGCAGACGCCCGGCGAAGATCGACACCGGGCCGCGGTCGGCGTTGTAGGCCGGGTTCGCGATCAGCTGATAATCCGCCGTGAAGGTGAAGTTCTTGTTCAGATTGTAGGCGTAATACGTCTCGAACACCCGCTCGTTGCTATAGTTGAGCCGGCCGTCGCCGATCAGCAGGCCGAGCCCGCCGGCGGCGAGAAAATCGCGATGCGCGGCGGACAGCCCGTTGATCGCGCCACCGATGCCGACGGTGTCGGTCGGACGGCCCCAGAAGCTGCCCTTCACCGACACGCCGGCCGACAGGCTGCGATCGATATCCGTAAACGACAGGATTTCATTCTGACCGTCATTCCAGGAAAAACGCCCGAACACGCCGACGTCTTTCATCACCTGCTGCTCGCCGTTGACATAGAAGCCGTATTTGGTGCGGACCTGACGCAGGCCGGGCACCAGATCGTTGATGTCGAGCAACGGATCGGCCGCGCGCGCCGCCAATGCGCCGCGATAGTTCGCGGTGTTGCCGCGATTGAGGAAGCTGCCGACCCGGACCTTGCCGGGCTGCTCGGCGATCTGGTAACGGCCTTCGAATTCGACCACGACGCCGCCGGTGTTGAAGGTCAGGATATCGCTGTTCGGCGCCGCGGGCACCTGAAACAGGCCGGCGCGCAGCGCCCAGTCCTTCCTGTTCAGCTCGACAGCGCCGCCGCGGGTGAAGCCGGGCAGGTCGGCCGGAAAGTCGTAGGCGGCCGATGACCACATCGCCCAGTTCATGAAGTCGGCGCGCGGATCCTTGGCGTAAGCGTTGCCGTCGAAAATATCGCCGATCGCGAAGCGTCCGACCGTCACCGTGACGCGATCAATGTCGCGCTTGCCGGAAAACTGGAACGCCGCGTCGGTCAGTTCCTCCTGTTCGCCGCCGAGGCCGAAGGTCTGGCGGATGAAGTAACGTTGCGCGCGAAAACGCGGAAACGGCGCGCCGCCTTTTTGCGCTTCACCGTTCGGGAAGCTGGCGAGGCCAAGCGTCGCATTGAGCCCGAAGCCTTGCGCCAGTTCGGGATTGAACCAGATTTCGGCGCCCCGCCACAGCTTCCAGCCGAGGAAGGCCGAGGTCGTGAAGGTCTCGCGAGCCTGTCCACCGCCGGGCAGGCTATAGGGGCCTTCATAGGGCGAGCGGAAACTCGGGTAAGCCTGCGGCAGGAACGTGAACTGCCCGTGGATGCTCCAGTCCGAATTGTCCGGCAGCACCGCGCGCGGCTGATAGCTGGCGCCGAACGGCGTGTCCCACAGCCGGTAGTTCAGCCCGGCCTTGATGGCATGGAGCCGCGGCGCGACGTTGACGACGCCGAGCCCGAGATCGCCGAGATCGGTGCTGCGGCCGCCGAGATCGATGTAGTTGTATTCGAGCTTGGTGCTCCAATGACCGCCCAGCGCGGCCTCGATGCCGACCCCCGCCGTCCAGCCGAAATGCGTTTGGGGGCGGACGCCAGCAATGCCGCCATTGCCGTCGCTGATGTTGATCTGCGTACCGCCGATTGCGAGACCGGCGGTCACATAGGGCAGCACGGTGCCGATCGCGTAGCCGGCACGGCCGCGCAAGGTGGCGATGTAATCGGTCGAGGTGGTGAAGGGCCGCGGCGTGAGACGGGCCTGATCGACGGGACCGCCGAACGAGATGTCGCCCTCGACGCCGAGCACAGCATTGTTCGTATATTGCCTGGCGAGTCCGACGCTCAAGCCGCCGGTCAGACCGAGAAGGCCGGGCGGAAACACCTCGCCACGCGCCAGCAGCGGGTTGGTGCCGGGCCCATAATCGCCACCGGCATAGCCGGTGTGAAAGCCGAGCGTGAGGCCGGTCCAGTCATAGGCGGCACGCACCATCGGCGCTGTCAGCGCCATGTCGGCCGCATTGGCCGGCGCGCTGATCGCGATGAGCGCGAGGCTGGCGACGGCCTTCATGATGCGAATGGCGGGATGCGCTGCGGCACGATGGGTCGATCCGTCAGGAGAGCGTATATCGACTGTCGCCGACTCCGGACACATTGCCGGAACGCGGTCGTGGATTGAATGCCGATCGAAGTCGCTGGTCACAAAAGTCAGCCCCCGCTGCCGATTTGTCACCTTACTTGCAAGTAAGTCGCAATAGCAAGAAGGTTTGTCGTGTGGCTGCGGAAAAAAAGGTGGCGATGGGTCATGACAGCGGGATGACAATGGCGGGCGGGTGTCCCCCGAGTGCGAGCAGTCGGCGGGCTCGCGCCCCGCGCGCCCTCGAACAATGGAGTGCCATCGTTCCTTGCCATCCTTCGGCTCGCGACGGACGAAGTCGCTCGCGCCTCAGGACGGCGACAGACCCGGTAACGTTCCCAACCGCTCGATCTCGAACTGATCGACATCGGTCAGCAGGTCGCAGAAGGCGCGCGCGCCGGACTGCAGGAGGCGCTCGCCGTGCTCGGCGGTTGCCAGCGTCGCGTCGCCGATCGCGCCGGACGGGTGCAGGTCCTGGGCCTGCCATGTCAGGGGCGCGGGACGCTGGGTCGAGAGCAG
>JAQGJY010000307.1 GCA_028290325.1 Tardiphaga sp. | reverse complement strand
ATCTCGAGCTGGCGCGTTTCTTGCGATGAAACAGGCGAAGCTATCTCGCTGATCGTTCAACGCCGAAAGAAACAGACCTTGATCGTGTTTTCGATGCAGATCATGGCTCCCGACGACAAGCGCACAGCAATCATGCGTACGTTAGGTTCGTTGCTTGGTCCGACGCGGGCGGCTGCTGGATGCATGCAAGCTCAACTCTATACCGATCTCGACAGGCGCAAGATCTTGTTTCTTGTTGAGGAATGGGAGTCGCGCGAGCAATTCGAGCGCAGCCTCGGAACGACCAAGATCAATACCATTGTTGCCGCGATCGAACTTTCAAGTGAAGCGCCCGTCGTTCGAGTCGATTCCGTCGAACGGGACGAAGGCGTGCACACCCTAGCGCTTCATCGACAGCGCGCCGAGGACAGCAGCGATAGCTGACGCCTCAGACAGACGGCGAAACAATTCGCCAGAGAGAGAACACAATGCGTAAAATGTTGGTAGCTGTTGCAATCGGCGCGGCAATGATGACAGCCGGCTCGAGTGCCAGGGCGCAGGTGGATCTTGGCGCCTATGCCGATGCCGATGGATTTCTCGACATTCAGGCTCTGAGTTGCGCGCAGCTCGCCGGTACGTGGCAAGACCAGGCCGACCTGCTGAGCGCCTGGTATAGCGGCTGGTATAACGGCCTGGCCAAGCGCCACTACATGGACATCAGGAAGGGCAAAGAGGCGGAGCACGAGTTGATCGTGTACTGCAAGGCCAATCCCCAGCTCCGTATCATCCAGGCGATCGACATCGTTTTCAAAAGCATGCGAGAGCGGCACGGCATCAAGCTAAACTAACCGACGATCCCGTCGATATTCGCCGGATCCGCGGCAACTGGCACCGAAGCGACGCTCGATGAGCATGACCTCAATTCAATTTCCGCTCTGGCTACGCTTCGTCCTGCTTGCGGGCCTGACCGTGCTCGTGGCGGGCGCCAGTCTGCTCGCGTACCGCTCCTACAGCCACCCCGTCACCCTGAGCGTGGCGGTTGGTTCGCTCGACGGCGAAGCCGCCAAATCGATGTCGGCCATCGCCAGCAAGCTTGTTTCGATGAACGCGCCGGTGCGGCTCACCATCACCGATACCGGGACAGCATTGGCGGCTGCGAGCATGTTCGCGGCCGGCAAGGCCGACCTCGCCGTGGTCCGCGGTGATGTCGGTGATTTGTCGCAGGCACAAGCGGTTGTCGTCGTCAGTCACGTCGTGGCGCTGGTTATCGTGCCGGCCAACTCGTCGATCGATTCGATGAGCAAGTTGAAAGGTCACACCGTCGGAGTTGTCGGGGAAAACGTAAATTCCAGGCTCCTCGACGTCTTGAGCCAGGAATATGGGCTTGTCCGACCTAAGGTCTTCAAGGATGTCGCACTGGCAGACGCCAGGCATGCGCTTCAGTCGAAGCAGATCGGCGCGCTGCTTGTCGTTATTCCTCTGTCGCCGAAATATCTGTCGCTGGTGCGCGGATTGTTTCAGCAGGGCGCGAAAGAGTCGCCGACCCTGATCTCGATCGACTCGGCAGGAGCAATAGCCAGCTCGGAGCGGGCCTACGAAAGTTTCGACGTGCCCAAAGGCACGTTGCGTGGCGCGCCCGCGAACCCGGACGACGACCTCACAACATTGAGAACCGCGTTGTATCTGGTTGCCAGCAAGACCCTGAGTTCGGACCTGATCGCGACTTTCACTCAAACGCTCATGAATGTGCGGCGAGATCTGATGGTCGAGCAGCCGATCTTCTCGCAAATTGCGGCACCCAGCACGGATGCGGACGCTTATCTGTCTCTGCACCCCGGCGCGGCGGCTTTCTACAACGGCACCCAACAGAGCTTCATGGATGAATACGGCAACTGGATCTATTTGACGCCGATGATTCTTGGAGGGCTGGCGACGGTTCTCGCCGCGGCCTGGAAATTCCTTGGCATTCAGCCGGCCGCGAGCGATGCTCCACTGGACTCGCTCTATGCGTTGGTCCGCCGGATACGAAAAGCCGATACGTCCGCTGAGCTCGAAACGATCGAAGACCGGATCGACGACATCCTCAAAACGCAACAGGCCAAGGCCGCGGATGGCGACGACAGCGCCGTCGATGCCGCGACGTTGAACGTCGCAGCACATCGGTTGGAAAGTTTGATCCACGCGCGTCAGCTGGTTACACGAACCAACCGATAGCTCGCGTGGGCCGCGTCGCATCATTGAGAATGACGATCACTGCGGCGTGCCTCGCCTTTTAACGAATCAAAAATCCGCGCGTCGAATCCGGCTCAATAATAGTTCTGAAAATACTCGGCCGCGTAGGGTGGTTGCCCCGCCATGTTGATGGGATCCCCCGTGAGCAGCGCCGCTGCCTGGGATTTGTAATCGGGCGCTACGTTGTCCGCCTGCGGCAATGGTTGGGCAAGGATGCTTCGATAACTGTCGTAGGCGCTTTGGCTGCCGATGAACACGCAAATGCAGTGCTGCGGTTCGGCATATAGATAACGAATATCACCATCGCCGATGTTATGAATGACGAAGCGATGGGGCGGCAAAGCATGCAGCGCCTTTTTGCTGTCCGCGTCATTGGCGAAATGCGGGGTAAAGCCGGCAGAGGAGAGATAGAAGCTGTTCTTGGCCAGAAACGGCTTGCTGGGCGTTTCCAATGCGACCGCAGCTACGCTTAGCAACAGGATGGCGGCTGAAAAGACGCGCGAGAAATGCTTCGACATCGGTCAATGTTCCCCATGAGCGGTTTAGTTAGGAATCGCCTACAATACGTGGAAGCATAATGATCCCGATTCAGAGAAGTCGGCTTCATGCACTCTGCCGAACGGAGTCAGGCCGTCGGTGTTTGTCGCGATCACAGGTAAGCCGCATAAGAGCCGACCCAGACGAGGATCGCGGCGATCAATCCGATGACGCCGGCGTTGGCGGCAAATGCTGTGGCGCTTCCGGACATGCCGAGTCGGAGAGATTCGCGACTGATCTCATCCGGGATCGATATCACCGCCGGAAAGACCGCCGCGCCGCCGATAGCATTGGTTCGCGCGAGCGTTCCCGACACGGCAATCTGGCCTTGACCGACACCCCGGGGAATTTCGAGGATCGTCGTGCGATAGACGCGTCCTGGGGCGTTATCGAAGACGATATCGACGGCGGTGCCGGCCTTGATGGTCTGAAAACCGTTCTGCGGGAACATGCCGACAATGGTAATCTCTTTCTCGACGATGAATGACATGGCGGATCGCGCTTGCAGGGCGCGATCGCCGACCGTCAAGCCGACCGATGTCACGTAACCCTCGGCGGGGGCCCGGATCGTCGTCTGCGCTAACTCCCAGACCGCGTTCTCAAGTTGCGCTTGGGTTTGCGCCACGGTCGTATTGACTCCGCCGATGCGGGACTCCATGGCGAGCTTGGCGCTCTGCTGCGCGGCCGTGGCGACGTTGAGCTGTGCCAGCGTCGTCTCGGATTGATTTTGGCGGTCCTGCCCTTGGAATTGCGTGCTGGCACCGTCCACGACCAATCTCTGGATATCCGCCAGGCGCTTGGCGTTAAACGCCACCTGCGAGGTCAGGCCGTCGACATTCGCGGTGGCTTGATCGTAGTTCGAGCGCAGGATCTCGGTTTGCTGCATCGCCGCCGCGAGCGACGCCTGAAGCTGCATGACCTTGTATTGAAACGGCGCCGGATCGATTTGAAACAGGATATCCCCGGCCTGCACTGGCACGTTCGGTTTTACCGGGATCGCCACCACTTGGCCGGTCACATTCGGCGTCACCTCGACCACTCGCCCGGCGACCGTGACCCGGCCCGAGGGCGTCAGATAATTGAACAGCGCCATGAATGTCGCAAGAATCAGGGCCCCGGCCAGGACCGCAACCGTTCCCGACAGCCAGCCCCAGCGAACGAGTTTGAACCTCGAAAATATCGCCCACATCGCAGCGACATAGAGGCAAAGGATAATGACCACGCCTGACCTCCTGTTTCAACAACCGCGCAAATCATACTGGCCGGCGCTGGGCAAACGGACCTTCGAGAATTTGACGCAGCCCGTTTCGGAATTTTGCCGGCCGGTCTCTGCATAGTCGTCGCGGCTGGCGGGCTGGATCATTCGCGGACAGAACCGACGGCTCCTCAGAACTGAGAACGATCAAGAGCACCAGATGATGCGACAGGCTTCAATCATCCGGCGCCGGCGCGTGACCGACGAAGGCAGCGGTGGAGGGTTCAATTGCAGAGAACGCCGTTAACGGCCGCCGTTGTGAAGCGGACGGCGTTCTCGGCATAGGCTGTCTTTTCACGCGCGACACAACGTCAGCTTCGCAGATTGTGGTCCGCTCACAAGGGCAGCAGGATATTCAGTAAATGCGCCGGCGTGGCGCGACAACGACGGCGCGGCGAGGGGCGACGACGACAACTCGCGGCGCGACGACGATTGCGCGGGGAGCCACGACGGGACGGACCACGCAGCCAGCCCGGTAAATGCCAGCCGCGCAGTAGACCACGGCGCTCGCTTCCGTTGCTGTCACGGCTACGATGCCCATCGTCAGGATCAGGGGGAGTATGACGCGATACATTTGAGTGCTCTTTCTTTTTGGGATGAGTGGTCGGCGCGACTTCGTTTTCGAGTTGTTGACCGATTGAACAGCATTGCTTCGGCCAGCCATGGACCAGCGACCGCTTGGCTATGCACCTGGCCGACGCGAGGTAGAGCGAAGA